>NZ_JBQIOP010000027.1:0-55437 GCF_056822245.1 Petralouisia sp.
ACTTAATATTCGCTGTACTAGAGCATTTTTCAAACACGTTCCAGGTAAAAATCCGTATAAATTTTATAAAGGGACTGTTGCAAAACAAGGAATGTCTACAACATGATACAAGTTTTGGTTTAGTTGTAGAATTACTGTATTTTGCGGCAGTCCCTTATCATATTACTCCTTCCGTTAAATATCACAGCATTCTGCCTGCCCAAACCTGCGGTATTTAACGGAAGGAGTAATAATATATTATTTTAAAATAAATTATAATTTTATGTTGACAATAGTGTGTGACATACACTATAATCATAGGAAGAGGTGATTATTTGAGTGAGAAAAAAGAAATTATGGAGAATCTTTTGTTGGAACTAAGGCGCGGGACACTGATTTTAAGCGTATTGAGTCAGCTTCATCTGCCCAAATACGGATATGCGCTGGTGCAGAGTCTGGAAGAAAAGGGGGTGGGGATTGAAACCAATACCCTGTATCCCCTGCTGCGGCGGCTGGAGAAGCAGGGACTTCTGGTCAGCGAATGGGAGACAGGAGGCTCTAAGCCCAGGAAGTATTACAGAAGGACAGAAGCAGGCGATGAAGTGTATGAGAAGCTGAAGGAGCAGTGGAAGGGCATTTCCCAAAACATGGAGAAGCTGTTGGAAGAAAATGAAAAATTGCAGAAGGGAGCAGATGACAATGGAAAAAAATGACATGATGGAACGTTATATTTATGAGGTAATCCGGCGGGTTCCCAAGAAGCAGAGGGAAGAAATCCGGTTGGAACTGGAGGAGCTGATTTCTGATATGATGGAGCAGGAAGAGGCAGGAATGGAAGCAGTTTTAACAAAATTAGGAAATCCCAGGGATTTTGCCCAGAAATACAGTGGAAGGCATAATTATCTGATTGGGCCGGAGTATTACGGGGATTATTGCTGGGTGATGAAAGTGTTCCTGCTGTCTACACTGGCATTTCATATGATTTCTGTCATATTTCAGGCAGTTTTTTCTCCCGGCCTGCTGCTGGAGATGTCCTTTTATGTGAAAACGGTGTTTACCGACGCCTTGATCAGCCTGATTGGGGGATTCGGAATGCTGACGCTGCTGTTTGCTGTTTTTGAGCATTATAATATCAGAGTGCAGATTACAAAGGAAAAAAACTGGTCGGTGGAGCAGCTGAAAACCTGGACGCCTTCAAAGCTGCCTCCGGTTCCCAATGAGAAGGCTCGGATCAGCAGAGGGGACTGTATTGTCGGGATTGTATTCAGCCTGATGTTTGGACTGCTTTTGATTTTTGCGCCAGAATGGTTCACCGGCGTAAATATAGGGGGCAAAGGGTGGAAACTTGTGTCGCCTTTTAACCATGAGGCATGGAATGTGATTCTTCCGATTCTGGTGATTGATTTGGCAGTAGAACTGGCAAACGAAATCATGAAGCTGCTGGCCGGCCGCTATTGCAGAAAGGTAATGATCAGCGAGATTCTGTCAGGCGTTACAGAAATCATTTTGTCTGTGATTCTGCTGAAAGTTCTGCCTTTCTGGAATCCGAATTTTGTCCGGGAACTGGAGGAAGCATTTGAAATACAGATTACCTCCCATCAGGATTTGCTCTTGTACTGGAACGATGGGCTGATTTCCAATATATTTCTGGCGGGAATTGTAATTATTACGGCGGCAGAAATCGCCGTAACTGTCTACAGAACCTGTCGGTATGGAAATGAAAAAGAATAGAAAATCCGGCCTTGAGACTGCGGCGGTATAAAAGAATAGATAATCCGGCTCTGGGATCGGGCCGATATAACTCCAAAGAATGGATATCAAAAATAATTTGTATGGGCCCGGGCAAAACAAAGCCCGGAACCTATTGACAAACCCATTGAATGTGCTAAACTTATTAGAGCGTGTTTGAAAATATATATTGCCCTGTGAACAGAGAGCAATTTTCAGACAGGCTCTAAAGAGCGGCAAAAGGCAGTTACAACAGGAAAAGGCAGGTTTACCATACATGGAAAGACAGGCATTATCAATTCTGGTTGAGAATACGCCCAATGTACTCAGCCATGTGTCCGGTTTATTCAGCCGGAGAGGGTATAATATTGACAGTATTTCCGCCGGTGTGACGGCAGACCCCAGATTTACCAGAATTACCATCGTTTCAAGCGGCGATGAGCTGATTTTGGAGCAGATTGAAAAGCAGCTTGCCAAGCTGGAGGACGTTGTAGATATCAAAAAACTGGAAAACGGCAGTTCTGTGTGCAGGGAGCTGATTTTAATTAAAATCCGTGTAAAGAACACAGAGCGTCAGGCAGTGATTTCCCTGGCGGAGATTTTCAAGACCAAGATTGTGGACGTAACCAACGATTCTATGATGATTGAACTGATTGGAAGCCAGAGCAAGCTGGACGCATTTTTGGAACTGCTGGAGGGCTACGAGATACTGGAACTGGCAAGAACAGGCATTACAGGGCTTACCAGAGGCTCTTCGGATGTGAAAATGTTCGACTGAACGCGGGCACTGGGACGGAAAAACAGGTAAGAACCGCATCTGCGCTGCAGTTTATAGTGCAGATGCGATATTATAAATATTTTAGGAGGATAAAAAAATGGCAAAAATATTTTACCAGGAAGACTGTAACCTTTCTTTATTAGATGGAAAGACAATTGCGATTATCGGCTATGGCAGTCAGGGACATGCTCATGCATTGAATTTAAAGGAATCCGGATGTCATGTGATTATCGGACTGTATCAGGGCAGCAAGTCCTGGGCGAAGGCTGAGGCTCAGGGATTTGAGGTATTTACAGCAGACGAAGCTGCAAAAAAGGCAGATATTATCATGATCCTTATCAACGATGAGCTGCAGGCAGATATGTACAGGAACGATATTGAGCCGAATCTGGAAGCAGGCAATATGCTGATGTTTGCCCATGGATTCAATATCCATTTCGGAGCAATTGTTCCGCCTAAGGATGTGGATGTTACCATGGTTGCGCCCAAGGGACCAGGCCATACCGTAAGAAGCGAATATCAGGAAGGCAAAGGAGTTCCCTGTCTGGTGGCAGTGGAGCAGGATGCCACCGGCAAGGCTCAGGACATTGCACTGGCTTATGCATTGGGAATCGGCGGCGCTAGAGCAGGGGTTCTGGAAACCACATTCCGCACAGAAACAGAGACAGACCTTTTCGGCGAGCAGGCAGTTCTTTGCGGCGGTGTGTGCGCATTGATGCAGGCAGGGTTTGAGACACTGACAGAAGCAGGATATGACGCAAGAAACGCATATTTTGAATGCATTCATGAGATGAAGCTGATTGTAGACCTGATTTATCAGTCCGGATTTGAGGGCATGAGATATTCCATCTCCAATACTGCAGAGTACGGTGATTATATTACCGGTCCGAAGATCATCACAGAGGACACCAAGAAAGCGATGAAGAAGATCCTTTCCGATATTCAGGACGGAACCTTCGCAAAAGACTTCTTACTGGATATGTCACCGGCAGGACGTCAGGTTCACTTCCGTGCAATGAGAAAACTTGCAGCAGAGCATCCGGCAGAAGAGGTGGGCAAAGAAGTGCGTAAACTCTATAGCTGGAACAATGAGGAAGATAAGCTGATTAATAATTAATAGAAAACAAGGGGCTGTCGGATAAGCCTTTCACACACAAACCGGGGCAGTGTTTTGGCGGTTGGTTCGCCAGGATGCTGCCCCGGTTTGCGTGTGAAAGAGAGTGTCTGCGCAGTTTTGTCTGTTTATAATATCTCCCCTGATTATCCCCCGCAGGACTCATAAAAATCAATAAAGTGCCTGAGAGAACTGGAAACCTTAACGTCCTTATTATAGGCAAAGCCTACCACCCGTGGGTCCATGGGAAACTCCAGGGGGATTTCCAGCAAAGCGCCTGTTTTCAGTTCATTCTGAACGAAATTTTTAATGACGCATCCTGTTCCCAGGCTGATTTTGGACATTTCAATCAGAAGATCCATATTGGAAACCTCTATAATGTCCTGGGCGATGATATGGCTGTTGTGAAGATATTCATCAATGTACTGGCGGGTCATATTTTCCCGGTCTAAAAGCAGAAGGGTGGAATGCTTTAGAATCTGCTGTTTTTCCACGCCCCGGATTTTCAGATTATGGAGATAATCCCTGGTGGCCACAAAAATATCTTCGATTTCCTGGATGGGATAAAAATCAATGTTTTTTAAAATTTCCGGCTGTCCAATCAGCCCGATATCCAGTTTGCCTTCCTCCAACAGCTTTAACGTCTGGTTGGTGGAATGACAGGCAATGGAAATGTTGATATGGGGAAATTTTTTAATAAAATTCCGCAGGTATGGGAGCAGAATATATTTGCACAGGGTAGCGCTGACTCCGATTGTCAGGTTTCCCATGCCGAGAGCGATGGAGCGGCGCAGCTTGTCCTCTCCTAGGGTCAGCGTCTCGAAGGCGGACTTGACATGGGTATAGAGCAATTGGCCTTCCGGGGTCAGGCTGACGCCCCTGGAACTGCGGTCAAAGAGCTTTACGCCGACATTTTCCTCCAGTTTTTGGATGGATTTGCTGATGGCCGGCTGGCTGATATACAGCTCTTTGGCAGCTTTGGAAATATTTCCGGTATTGGCGACTGCATAAAAAATCCGGTATGAAGAAAGCGTTTGTTCCATGACAGTGTTCTCCCTGTATACCCGTGAACTTTCGAGTATAACTCTAATTCATAATAATTATATTTAATATGTATTTCTATTATATCATGACATGTGCTAGAATAGCAAGCAGAAAGGAACAAGGAGGATTGAAATATGGGAATGACAATGACACAGAAGATTCTGGCGGCGGCAGCGGGACTTCCGGAAGTAAAAGCCGGACAGCTCATTGAAGCGGATTTGGATCTGGTGCTTGGAAATGATATTACGGCGCCGGTAGCCATCCATGAGATGGATAAGTTTACGGCAGAGGGAGTGTTCCACAAAGACAAAATTGCACTGGTTATGGATCACTTTGTGCCAAATAAAGACATCAAGTCTGCTCAGCACTGCAAATGTGTCCGGGAATTTGCCTGCAAACACGAAATCAGCAATTATTTTGACGTGGGGGAAATGGGAATTGAACATGCCCTTCTGCCAGAGAAAGGCCTTACCGTGGCAGGAGACGTGATTATCGGCGCGGACTCCCATACCTGTACGTACGGCGCCCTGGGGGCGTTTTCCACCGGTGTGGGAAGCACAGATATGGCGGCGGGAATGGCTACCGGAAAAGCATGGTTTAAGGTGCCTTCTGCCATTAAGTTCAACCTGACTGGCAAACTTTCCAAATGGGTCAGCGGAAAAGACGTGATTTTGCATATTATCGGCATGATCGGGGTAGACGGGGCTTTGTACAAATCTATGGAATTTACCGGAGACGGCATCAGCAGCCTGTCCATGGACGACCGGTTTACCATTGCGAATATGGCCATTGAAGCAGGCGGAAAAAATGGAATTTTTCCGGTGGATGAAGCGGCTGTTTCTTATATGAAGGAGCATTCCAAACGGGAATTTAAGGTATATGAAGCGGATGAGGACGCTGTGTATGATCAGGAATATACCATTGATTTAAGCGCCCTGAAGCCTACCGTGGCATTTCCTCATCTGCCTGAAAATACAAAGACCATTGACGAGGTGGGAGAGATTGAGATTCAGCAGGTGGTGATTGGCTCCTGTACCAACGGCCGTCTGGAGGATCTGCGCACGGCAGCAAAAGTGTTAGAGGGAAAGAAAGTGAAAAAGGGCGTCCGCTGCATTATTATTCCGGCCACCCAGAGGATTTATTTAGAGGCAATGGAAGAGGGGCTTCTGAGAACCTTTATAGAAGCGGGAGCCATTGTGAGCACGCCTACCTGCGGGCCCTGCCTGGGCGGATACATGGGAATCCTGGCAGAAGGAGAGAGGTGCGTGTCCACCACCAACCGCAACTTTGTAGGGCGCATGGGACATGTGGAATCTGAGATATACCTTGCAAGTCCGGCAGTGGCAGCGGCCAGCGCAGTTACCGGCAGAATCTCAGCGCCAAAAGAACAGGAGGGAACGAGATAAGATGAAAGCCAGCGGAACAGTTTTTAAATATGGAGACAATGTGGATACAGACGTAATTATACCGGCAAGATACCTGAATTCTTCCGATCCCAGGGAACTGGCGGGCCATTGTATGGAAGATATTGACAAAGAGTTTGTCCATAACGTGAAGCAGGGGGATTTGATTGTGGCGGATAAGAATTTTGGCTGCGGTTCTTCCAGGGAACACGCGCCCATCGCCATCAAAGCCTCCGGAGTAAGCTGCGTGATTGCAGAGACCTTTGCCCGGATTTTTTACCGGAACGCCATCAATATCGGCCTGCCGATTATTGAATGTCCGGAGGCGGCCCGGGGCATTGAAAACGGAGATGAAGTGGAAGTGGATTTTGACAGCGGAGTGATTACCAACAAGACGAAGGGAACCTCCTTCCAGGGACAGGCATTTCCGGAGTTCATGCAGAAAATCATCAGGGCGGAGGGCCTTGTGAACTATATTAATCAGAAAGAATAAGATTCAGTCAGAAGCGCCGGAGCTTCCGGAAAGTTTTTTTAAGTAACTGATATATTTTTCTGAAATTTTAATCTGGCTGTAGATTTCGGCATATTCCCGGGGAGAGTAAGGCTCCAGATAATTGGTCTGAAAATTTTTGGAGATCCCGTGTTTTTTTGCCAAATCTACAGCCTTATTGTAAGCAATTGCAGCTTTTTCTTCTGAATGGTAGGTTCCTACCGTATATTTTCCATTAATATGTATTTGTACCTTATACCGATTTTCATTGGATGAAGCGGTTCTGGTCACGCCGTAATAGGGGTTAATTATAACGATATTTGAATACCGGAAATCTGTGGGATCTTCATTGGCAAAATAGTAGTCCCGGCCGGCCACCGCGTAATTTTTTATGCCGTAACGAGAAAGAATATTAATCTGCATGCCGTAATCGCTGACAAAAAGATGGCCCTGGCGGCGCATAATTTTATGGCTGGAATAATAAAATAGATCGTCAATGTCGAATTTCAGCTCGTCTGATTTGGAAATATAGTAAATGAAATAATTATTCCTCAAATAGATGGGATTTTTAAAATAAATAAGATTATCCCGAAAATTCAACAAAGAAATCACTTTACTAAAACTTAAAATAGTTGGCAGAGAGAAGGCGTCATCGAAGGTATAAGTGAAGTCCTGCAGCAGCCGGGCAGCTTCCTGATAAGCGAGATGCGCGTTCTCTTCGGTATCGAAGCTGCCCAGAGAGATATGCTTACTGCGAAACGTAATACTGGCGCGATAATAGGCAGTTTTGTTTTTTTTGTAGGCAATGTAAACACCTGGCAGCATAGTACCCTCCATAAATTATATTTCCATGTATTTTTTTATGAAAAAAATACAAAATAAGTATATCACAAAACGAGAGAAACGCAAGTTTTTGATATGCTGAAAATGGAATGGTAAATTATGGGAAAGTCAAATGGAAAAGAGGAACGAATATGTTGACAATTCAAAACTTACTAAAGAGTGTATATTGCTTTATTAAAAATATATCCAAAAAATCCTATCGGAATTGCGCAGTTCTTGTTTCCGGTTTTTCGGTATTTGCGATGGTTTCCTTAAATGCCCATGGATTTGGCGGTGCAGGAAAAAACAGAAGCGTGGCTTGCAGCAGCATGAAAGGAACGGAAGGGGAAGCTCCGGCAGAGAATCAGGAGCAGGAGAGCGTGGCGGCTTTGGGAGATTTTGCATCCTCCTGCAAACAGGCAATTGAATCAGAACAGAGCAGAATCAAAGAGGCAAGAGAAGCTGAGATCAAGAAGCGGGAGGTCACAGCCGTCTGTGCCAGCGTGGAGCCGGTGCACAATGAGGTGCAAAAGCCTCCGGTAAATCCCTACGGAGATATTTCCATTTCTGAGGAGGATTACGAAGCGCTTCTTCGAATTGTACAGGCAGAGGCAGGCGGGGAAGACGAGCAGGGCAAAATCCTGGTGGCGGAGGTGATTTTAAACCGGGTGCTGGCAGAAGAATTTGCGTCCACGGTTTCAGATGTGATTTTTGAAAAAAGCGGAGGAAGCCCCCAGTTTGCGCCTACGGCAGACGGCAGGTATTACTCAGTGGAAGTCACCGGAAGTACGGTGGAAGCCGTGGAAAAGGCCATCAATGAGAAGGATATTTCCCAGGGAGCATTGTTTTTTTCTGCCAGAAGAAGAGCGAATCCCTATGATATGGCATGGTTTGACCGTAATTTAACCTGGCTTTTCCAGTATGGAGGGCATGAATTTTATACGCTTCCCTGATGGGATAAATTTGTATGGCATGGAGATTGACAGGAAAGAGGAAAACTTTTATAATGAGGGGTGTCCCAAAGACTGGGATGCCCCTTATTTTGCAGATACGAAGAAGAATAAAAGGATGGAATAGAATTATGCTGTATGTGAGTACAAGAAACGACAAAGAACAGGTAACGGCTTCCCAGGCAATTTTAAAAGGTCTGGCAGAGGACGGCGGATTGTTTGTGCCGGAGGAAATCCCCGCCCTTCAGGTTCCCATGGAGAAGCTGGCAGGCATGACTTATCAGGAGACGGCTTATGAGGTGATGAAGCTGTTTCTCACGGATTTTACAGAGGAAGAGTTAAAGCAGTGCATTGCAAAGGCTTACGACGGGAAATTTGACACAGAAGAAATTGCTCCGTTGAAGAAAGTCAAAGATACATATTTCCTGGAGCTGTTTCACGGCGCAACCATAGCTTTTAAGGATATGGCTCTTTCAATTCTGCCGCATCTGATGATTACCGCTGCAAAGAAGAATCAGGTGAAGAATGATATCGTGATTCTGACGGCTACTTCCGGAGACACCGGGAAAGCTGCCCTGGCGGGATTTGCAGGTGTGGAGGGTACGAAAATCATTGTTTTTTATCCTAAGGACGGCGTAAGCCCCATTCAGCAGAAGCAGATGGTGACGCAGCAGGAGGACAATACCTTTGTGGTGGGGATTTGCGGCAACTTTGACCAGGCCCAGACCGGCGTGAAGCAGATGTTTTCAGATAAAGAACTGGAAAAGGAAATGGAAGAGGCAGGGTATCAGTTTTCCTCCGCCAATTCCATTAATATCGGGCGGCTGGTTCCCCAGATTGTATATTATGTATACGCTTATGCCAGAATGGTGCAGTCCGGGGAGATTCAAGCGGGAGAGCGCATCAATGTAACGGTTCCCACAGGGAATTTCGGAAATATTCTGGCGGCGTTTTATGCCAAAAATATGGGTCTGCCCATTGGAAAGCTGATTTGCGCTTCCAACGAGAACAAAGTATTGTATGACTTTTTTGCCACAGGCGCCTATGACAGAAACCGTGAATTTGTGCTGACCTCTTCCCCTTCCATGGATATTCTGATTTCCAGCAACCTGGAGCGGCTGATTTACCGCATTGCCGGAAACGACCCGGAGAAAAACCGGGGACTGATGAAATCGCTGCAGGAAAAGGGCAGATATGAGATTACAGAAGAGATGCGCAGTCAGCTTTTGGAATTTTACGGAAATTATGCCAGTGAGAAGGAAACATCATCCATGATTCGGGAGACTTACCGGGAATCGGGATATATTCTGGATACCCATACAGCAGTTGCGGCTGCAGTGTATCAGAAGTACCGAGAAGAGACAAACGATAAGACCAAGACGGTTCTTGCGTCTACCGCAAGCCCCTATAAGTTTACCAGAAGCGTTATGACTGCCATTGACGGGAAATATGACAGCAAAGCTGATTTTGAACTGGTGGATGAACTGGCGGTTCTGTCCGGAGTAAAAGTGCCCGGGGCCATTGAAGAGATCCGCACTGCGCCGGTGCGCCATAAGACAGTTTGCGAAGTAGATGAAATGCAGAGGGTTGTGAGAGAATTTCTGCAGATGTAAGACAGAACTATGAGACAATTAAAAGAAGCAGGCTCCGGAATCATGGAACCTGCTTCTTTTGATTAATCCGGCGGTGAAATACCGCAGTATTTTGCATATAACAAATCTTTAGGAGGGGGTGACTGAGAAAATAAAATTCACCGTTCCGAAAGCATAAATTACCGGCAGCAGATAGCAGGGAGCTTCTGTCGCCAATACGGTATTTTCATGACATGCAGGCGGCTGCAGATGAAGCTCCAATGAGAAATCATTGGACATATTTACCGAATACAGGCCGTTGTGCAGATTCAGAAAATCCTCCATGGAAGCGCTGACGTATTCGTCGAATTCCTCAAATTCATCGTCCACATATCTGCCTGCGAAGGCAATTGCAGTCTCAGAATCCATATCCAGCGCGGACAGGAAAGGAAAAGAACCGTCAACCATCTGTGATACACAGTAATTTGTAGGAACTTCCGGTAAAGTCATAATGTTTAAAGGTGTAAAATCCTCTCCGATGAAACGTACCAGATTGTTAAAAAGGAGCGTAATATAGGCAAGTATGTTCTGTGTATCCTGCAGATCATCCGGAAGATACAGATCGGCAAGCAGTTTATCCACCATGGATTTCTGCTCTTCCATCATATCCAGTTCATAAATCTCATATTCAGACTTATATTCTGTAATTAAATTCTCCAATTCAATATGCGTGACTATTTTCTGATCCACAAGAATCTGTCCCAACAGCATATAGTTGGGAAGCTGCAGGGTCAGAAGTTTGTCCACCTGTTCAGGAGTGAGATATCCCAGCTCCACAGCCAGTTCGCCGAACCGCTTGTCATAGTGGGTCTGGGTGATGTAAACATCTGCAACTTCGCTTGCTGACATATAGCCGGAATGGATTGCCAGAGTACCGAATTTTTTGTGGGCAGAAGATTGAATCTTCAAAGCCTCAATCAGCTGTTCAGGGGTAATCACCCCTTTATTAAGCAAAAAATTACCAAAAAACTGCGTATGCATAACTCTTATCTCCCTTCAAAACGCCCTTTTAAAATTTCTGCAATTGCAGAAGAAGAGAAAGGCTTTTGTACAAAATCGCGGGCTCCTTCTAAAATCGCATTCTTTAATTGTGTCTGTGTGCCGACAGAAGACACAACAACGATATAGGCTTTCGGGTCAAAGCTGCGGATGTCACGGATTGCCTCTACGCCGTCCTTCACTGGCATAACAATATCCAGGAATGAGAGATCAGGCTGATGCTCTTTGTAGAGTTCAAAGGCTTCCTGTCCGTTGGATGCTTCTATGAAATTGTCATAGCCACATTTTTTGATGATGTCCTTCAACTGTTTTCGTGCCAGAACAGAATCATCGCAGATTAATATTTTTATGTTTTCCATTCGAATCGCTCCTTGCTGATTGATTTAGATATTCTAATTTTACACTATGTGGTTGGAAGTTTCAATCTTTTCTTTTATATAAATACCATTTGCAATGCTTTTCGACAATGTTTTGAGTAATTTTTGCATATAAAAACAAGTAAATGAAAGAAAGGAAACGGGCAATTATCGCTGATCCATGGGGATATATGCTTTGTGGGCCTGTACATTCTTGTAGGCAGGGCGCATAATCTTGCCGTTATAGCTTAATTCTTCCAGACGGTGGGCGCTCCAGCCGGAAATTCTTGCAATGGCAAAAATAGGAGTATACAGTTCTAAAGGAAGATTCAGCATACTGTAGGCAAACCCGGAGAAAAAGTCTACATTGGGACTTACGCCTTTATAAATCTTGCGCTCTTTTGCAATAATCTGCGGCGCAAGCCGTTCCACCGTGGAATAAAGGTCGAATTCTTCCTTCCGTCCCTTTTCTTTGGAAAGCCGTTCCACAAAGGAGCGGAATAGTTCTGCCCTGGGGTCGGAGAGAGAATATACTGCGTGGCCCATCCCGTAGATAAGGCCGGCTTTATCGAACGCTTCTTTATGAAGAAGGGCGGTCAGATAAGCGCTGATTTCTTCTTCGTCCTTCCAGTCGTGGAGATGCTGCTTCATATCTTCGAACATTTTTACCACTTTGATGTTGGCGCCGCCGTGCTTCGGCCCCTTCAAAGAACCCAGAGACGCGGCAATGGCAGAGTAGGTATCGGTTCCCGAGGAAGATACCAGGTGTGTGGTGAAGGTGGAGTTGTTTCCGCCGCCGTGCTCCATGTGCAGAATCAATGAAATATCCAGAAGCTTTGCTTCCAAAGGCGTGTAGCTGCTGTCCGGGCGCAGAATATGTAAAATGGTCTCAGCCGTGGATAGTTCATCCCCGGGCGTATGGATGAAAAGGCTTGCGCCGTCGTGATAATGACGGTATGCCTGGTATCCGTAAACAGAAAGAAGCGGAAACAGGCTGATTAAAGTCAGGCATTGGCGCAGCACATTGGGAATGGAAATGTCCTCTGCCCGGTTGTCGTAGGAATACAGGGTGAGGACGCTTCGCGCCAGTGTGTTCATCATATCCTGGCTGGGAGCCTTCATAATGAAATCTCTGACAAAACTTGTGGGCAGTGAACGGTATTTCGCAAGCTGCCCCCGGAAAAAGTCCAGTTCCTCCCGGTTCGGAAGTTTACCGAACAAAAGCAGATAAGTGCTTTCCTCAAAGCCGAAATGAGAACTTTCAGAAAGTCCGCTGATAATATCCTTGACATTGTAGCCCCGGTAATACAGTTCTCCGGGCGCCGGGACAGACGTTCCGTTTACCATTTTAGTGGAGCAGACATCGGAAATTTCCGTCAGCCCTACCAGGACGCCCTTTCCGTTTAAGTCCCTTAATCCTCTTTTTACATCGTATTCTTCGAACAAATCCGGATTAATCGTGGCAGCCCGCTGGTTTAATTCAGCCAGACGGGTAATTTCAGGCGTGATTTCGCAATAGTAGTTTGTATTCATGTTTGTGTTCATAAATTCCCCCTTTGAATTGATTTTTACTGGTAACTGCCATCTTGCGCGGCCAGCCGTCCGGCGGGCCGCATGGCTATCTGTGTTATGAAGGAATTCATAATAACATAAGAAAACCCACAATATTCAATTATCATACCATACTTTTTTATTTTGATACAAGAAAAATATCTTGTTTTTACGAAAATTTCATACTTTATTTAAAAAAATTATATAATTTTTGAGGATTTTTTCATAGCTTTTTTCTGGAAAATAGTTTAGAATAATAAAAGCGGCAGGGCCTTCAGACGTTTTTTTACATTTTTATACATAAGAAAGACAAAAAAAGATTGACAAAGAAATAACAAAAGGCTATGCTAGATAGTAGAGAACTTTAAAATTTTAAGGAGGAAGATAAACAATGGCAACAAAGGCATATTATCCAAGAACAGAGATTGGGCCGAACAAAGTTGGTTTTGCAAAGACCCGCTCTATAATTGAAGCTGCATTCTACGGCAACAATGTAGTGAAGGTGAACACCCTGAAGGAAGCTTATGAGCTTGCTAAGAATTCTCCGGGAACTGTTGTAACAGACATGCCTGTATACAGAGGAGAGGAATTTGGTCTGGAGCCGGACGCTAAAGTATTGCTGTTCAATGACGGTTCCATTACAGGTCGTTATGCGCCTGCAAGAAGAATTACCGGCAAACCGGGTGTGAATACCACAGAACTGGATAAGATTTTGATGGATGCAGTTTATGATACCAGATGGAAAACCATGTACCATGCAGAAGTATTTATCGGCCTTGATCCGGAATTTATGGTAAAAGCCCATCTGCTGATTCCGGAAGGAGAAGAGAACCTCCTTTATTCCTGGATGCTGAACTTCCAGTATATGTCTGACAATTATGTGAAGATGTATAAATCATCCAAGCTGTATGAGAATGAGCCGGATATTTATCTCTTCTCAGATCCTCAGTGGGTTGGAACAGATAAGACAGATATCTCTGACCCCAACTGCCTGTGCTATTTCAACACAGATACCAACTGCGCAGGAATCCTTGGTATGAGATACTTCGGAGAGCATAAGAAAGGCACGCTGACACTGGCATGGGCTCTGGCTAACAGAAACGGCTACGCTTCCTGCCACGGCGGACAGAAAGAGTATACCCTGGAGGACGGCTCTAAATATGTTGCAGCTGTATTCGGATTGTCCGGATCTGGTAAGTCCACACTTACTCATGCAAAGCACAACAACAAATATCCGTCTATCAAGGTGCTTCATGACGATGCGTTTATCATCAATGCAGAGACCTGCTCTTCGGTAGCGTTAGAGCCTACTTATTTTGACAAGACAGCAGATTATCCTACCGGATGTGAAGATAACAAGTTCCTGCTGACTGCTCAGAACTGTTCTGCAACTTTAGATGAGGACGGCAAAGTAGTTCTGGTAACAGAAGATGTGCGTAACGGAAACGGACGTGCGATTAAGTCCAAATTATGGTCACCGAACCGTGTGGACAAGATTGAAGCTCCGGTAAACGCTATTTTCTGGATTATGAAAGATCCTACCATTCCGCCGGTAGTAAAATTAAAAGGAGCTTCCCTTGCATCCGTTATGGGAGCAACTCTGGCAACTAAACGTTCTACTGCAGAGAGACTTGCAGCCGGGGTAGACCCCAATGCGCTGGTAGTAGAGCCTTATGCAAACCCGTTCAGAACTTATCCGCTGGTAAATGACTATGAGAAGTTCAAATCACTGGTAGAAACCAAGAATGTAGACTGCTACATTATCAATACCGGTGAATTTATGGGCAAGAAGGTTCAGCCGAAGGATACCCTTGGCGTACTGGAAGCTATTGTTGAGAAGAAAGCAGATTTCAAACCATGGGGACCGTTCTCCGATATTGAAATCTTTGAGTGGGAAGGATTTGTACCGAATCTGTCTGACAAAGAATATGTGGAACAGTTAAAAGCACGTATGCAGGACAGACTGAATTATGTAACAAATCTGGACGAGGCAGAAGGCGGATTCAATAAGCTGCCGGAAGACGCTGCTGCAGCTATCAAGAAAGTTGTGGATGAAGCGAATACGTTATAATCAAAAGGTTTTTATGGCTCCCACAGGATACAGTTCTGTATCCTGTGGGAGAATGTATATTAGATGAAATGTATTGAAATTGTAAAGGAATTTTTTACATAATGTATAGCAGAATTGATATAATTGGAGAATTAGCATGAAAAGAAATAAGATTTTAATTACTGTGATGTGCTGTTTTCTGTTTGCGGTTTCTTTATTTGCCATGAATCAGGCGGAAGCCCAGGCGGCAGGAAATTATACATTGCAGGTAAACAAAGCCACCAATGTAGTAACTGTATTCCGAAGCGACGGCACGCCGGAGCGGGCGTTTGTTTGTTCGGTGGGGAGCGCAACCCCAATCGGAACTTTTTATACGCCCAACAAATACAGATGGCATGAACTGGACGGTCCTTCTTACGGACAGTACTGCACCCGTATTGTTGCCGGGTATCTGTTCCATTCCGTCTGGTATTACCGGAATGGGGATTATGCATCCCAGTCCTATGTACAGTATAATAAGCTGGGGACAACCGCTTCCCACGGCTGTGTCCGTCTTACCGTGGCAGATGCAAAATGGATTTATGACAACTGTCCTCTGGGAACAAAAGTTACAGTGATGTACGGTTCTTCCGCCAATGATCCTCTGGGAAAACCGGCGGCCATTAAAGTCCCCAATGTAAGAGAAGGATGGGACCCTACTGATCCAAACCCGGCCAATCCATACAGTGCGGCAATGCCGTCAATTGATACAAGCGGGGCTTCCCAGACCGTTTCCTATGGAAGCGATTTTAACCCTCTTACCGGAATTACAGCCAAAGATTCCCTTGGAAATGATATCAGCGGGAAACTGGCTTATGCCGGAAGCGTCAATACAAAACAGCTTGGAGATCACAAAATTACATACCGCGTAACAGACGCATTGGGCAGAACTGCCTATGCAGATAAGACTTACACCGTGGCAGATACTGATAAAGCCAAGATTACCGGCGTCAAGAAAAGTCTCAAAAAGGAATATAATTCCACGCTTAAATTAAAGAAGAATGTAAAGGCTAAGACAGTGACAGGCAAAAGTCTTACCAAGAAGATAAAGATTAAGATTATTTCTCCGGGAAGCAAGAAGGAGAAAACTTACAAGAAGAGTACCCTGAAGCTGAAGAAGCTTGGAACTTACAAAATCAATTACTATGTGACCAATCCGGCCAACGGTCTGGTGACAAAAGTTACCTGCAAGGTGAAGGTAAGCGATACCAAGAAGCCTAAGTTCAGCGGCGTTGCTGCACAAAAGACCGTGGAGTATAACAGTACGCTGAATCTGAAATCAGGCATAAAAGCCAAACTGGTATCCGGCAAGAATATGACTTCCAAGATTACTGTGAAGGTTCAGACGCCGGGAGGAACTGCGTTAAAGAAAATAAGCAGCAGCAAGATCAAGAGTTATAAATTTACCAAAACAGGCGATTATAAAGTGGAATATTCTGTGGCAAATCCCTACAATAAGAAAGCGGTTGCCAAAGCAGTAATGAATGTTAAAGTAAGTGATACAAAAGCGCCTGTAATTTCAGGCGTAGTGGATCAGACGGTAGCCTTTGGCGCGAAACTGAACCTGAGAACCGGTATTACTGCAAAACAGGTATCCGGCAAGAATATAACTGCCAATGTGAAGATTACCGTGACAACTCCGGCCAAGAGCACCAGCGAATTTGCCGGAACAGAGTATATCTTTACCCAGGCAGGCGTTTACACCATCGGATATTCCGTGGCAAATCCGGATAATCCCCAGGCAGTGGCGCAGGCAAGCAGGAAGATTACTGTGAACGCAGACACCCGCAAACCGGTGATTACCATTGAAAGCAGTAAGGCAAATACGGCGCTGACCGGAACACCTTATGATGTTTACGCAGGAGTGAAAGCATCTTTGGATCAGACGGATCTTACCAGCGCAGTTACGGTAAAAGTTACAAATGCCAATAATCAGACCGTTGCCGTAACCAATAAGATGGTAACCTTCACAGAAGCCGGTGTTTATACCATCACTTACACGGTGCAGAATCCCAATAACCCGGCGGTTGTTGAGACAAAGACCTTTACTGTGACTGTAAGCGTTCAGAACACAACTCCGGACGATGCGCCGGCAGTTCAGTCTGCGCCGGAATTTATGAATCCGAACCATGAGGAGCCTGCAGAAGATGGGGCAGAGCCTGAGGTTTCTGCGGAAGATGAAGTACAGCCTAAAGAAGCTGCAGAAGATGAAGTACAGCCGGACGAACCTGCAGGAGATGAACCTCAGCCGGAAGCTGAAGTTCAGCCTGAGGTCCCTGCAGAAGATACAGTAGAGCCTGAAGTTCCTGCAGAAGCTGAAGTTCAGCCAGAACCGGAGGTTTTACCTTAACTTCATCCTGTTTTTGAAACTGTTACAAATTTACATTAATTTTTAGTTGATAATCAGGACATAATAAGGTATAATCATTTATAGGCTAGAAAGTATAATCCTGGGGTGTTCGATACCCTGCTATTTTGAACCTACATTTACTTTTATGGGATTCCTACATTGCCGATTGGATGTCAGGCCGTCATAACGCAGCGGAAGGCAGAAGAGAGGTTGCGGTTACCCACCTGGCTTAGGCTAGGAGTCAAAATTGCAGGAAACGGCATTTTGGGTGTACTTTCCAGAAAAATTCTAAGGTACAAAAGACTTTTACAAAAGCGGATTAGCGCATAAGTTTCGAAAGATTCTCAAAGAAATACGAAAGATTGGAAATACAAAAGACTCTTTAGGTACGAAAGATTAATTACAAAAGAGGAGAGGCTGCTTTGGAGAAAGGCAGCCTTTTCGCTTGAATGTAAAGTGATTTCTGAATTTAAAGAAGGAACAGGAATGTTGCATGGGAAGAGGATATTCATCGAAAAGGGAGAAATATTTGACCGTATTGCTGGCAGCGCTGCTGGTGGTTTTAGCCATACTTTTTATGCAGGCTGTGATGGACGAGAAGGTAATACTGGAATACAGTAACGAGTATGTGGCAATGGCAGAACTGCCGTCGCAGCTCAGTTTTACATATTATGAAGAAGAGGAATGGAAAGAAAAGCTAAAGGAAATCAATTCCGGAAAAAATCTCAACGGCAAACTTACTTTTGGAAAACTGGAGAAGCTGCTGGAACAATTGTCTGTCCTGGAATATGTGACGTATCCTGACAAATTTTCCTGGAAACATGTCTCCCGTACAGAGTGGAATGGGGTGTATGAGCAGATTCTGGACTTACTGGATACAGAAGGAGCGGTATCTGCCACAAACCTGGTGTTTCTTACCCAGGATACAGAAAAAGCCGGAGAGGGAGAAGCATTGCAGAGGCTGACCCAGAAGGGATATTATGAAGTGGCAGAAGGCGTGGATTATTTTCATTATTATGATATGTATCAGGTTTATGTAAAAGATCAGCGTATTATCGGCGTCAGCAGCGAATGTAAAGGGCCTCTGACCTTGAAAAATGTGTTTGTGCATTCCACAGAGAATGAGAAAGCGGAGATTCTGTATGAACGGCAGAAGATTTCTCTGGATATTGACGGACTGGCGGAAGAGATTCAGGATACCATCTGCGACATGGAATGGACAGAGGGGAAAGTGACGGCAATTTATAAGAAAGAAGATATGATTTCCGGAAAAGTCCTGAGCTTTAACGAGGAACAGATTGAGATTTCCGGCTATGGAACCTTAGGACACAGCGGAGCTTTAAAAATATATAAGACTTATGGAACAGTGGAAGAACTGGATGAATCAAAGCTGGTAATCGGTAATCTGCAGGCGGATTTTGTGGTGGCAGAGAAACAGGTCTGCGGAATTATTTTAAAGGAGCCGGCTTCCATTGAGAATATCCGTGTGCTTCTGCTGAACGGGGAAAGCGAGTATCATGAGAATCCGGTGTTTGTGACCGACGGGGAAGGGATTTTAACCGTAGGGGAACGGACAGAAAAAATTGAGCCTGGAAAACCGCTGATTGCATCGGAATTCTTTGGGGAAAACCCGGATTTTTTGAAAATTGCCCTGGAAGATGAAAATGGAAGAATCTATTTTTCAGACGGAGCCGGCGCTCATGCTTCTCTGGGATACCGGGGAACCATGGAGATTCGAAAATATCAGGAAGGGTACGGCGTGGTGAACGAGCTGTCCCTGGAACAATATCTGTACGGCGTGGTTCCCAGTGAAATGCCCTCCTCCTATGAACGGGAGGCGCTGTGCGTGCAGGCGGTCTGCGCCAGAAGCTATGCCTGCATTCAGCTGATGAAAGGGGATTATGCCGCTTTGGGAGCCCATGTGGATGACAGCACCAGTTATCAGGTGTATAATAAACAGGAGGAAACGCCTCAGACCAACCTGGCGGTGGACGATACCGTGGGAGAAGTGATCAAGTATCAGGGAGAGGTTGCGGAGGCATACTTTTTCTCCACCTCCTGCGGCTATACCGGAGATATGGGCTTATGGAACAGCGGCGGTGAAGAACGGTTCGGCTATCTGCAGGGAATCTCACTTCTGGCAGAGGGAGAAGAAGCGGATATTTCCAGTGAAGAAGCTTTTGCAGAATTTATTAAGAATAAAGAAATTACTTCTTATGACAGCGGCAGCTCCTATTTCCGATGGCAGGCAGAGGTTTTGGCCCTGAAAGAGATGGAAACAGTGAACCAGGCCGTCCTGGAACGGGCGGACGCCAATGCCGGCAACGTGCAGTTTCTCAAGGCGGACGGCTCGGAAGGAAAATCTTCTGATCTGGCAGGGTTCGGGGCGTTAAGGGAAATTTCTGTGGGAGAGCGGGGAAGCGGCGGAGGCATCCGAATTCTGCGCATTTCCTATGAAAAAGGAACGGTTCAGCTGCTGACGGAATATAATATACGTTATGTACTGGGAGCTGCGGCCGGTGAAGTTACAGACAGCCAGGGAGAGCATATAGATATGAAGCTTCTGCCCAGCGCTTATTTTGCTCTGACGCCTATAGAGCAGGGATATCTTCTGCAGGGCGGCGGGTACGGACATGGAATCGGAATGAGCCAGAATGGCTCCAACGGAATGGCTAAAGCCGGTATGAACTATATGGAAATCCTGATGAAATTTTATCAGGGCATCACAATAGAAAATATTTACAATGGGGAATAATTATGTTTTGGAAGTTTGTGGCAGGAACCAGGGCTTTTCTGGCGGAATGTAAAAGAGATAATATCAGCGCATATGCGGCTCAGGCGGCATTTTTTATCATTATGTCCCTGATCCCTTTTATCATGCTGTTTATTTCTCTGATCCAGTTCACACCGGTGACAAAGAGCATGGTAATGGACATTGTGAACCGGCTGATGCCGGAGTATATTTCTCCGTTTCTCATAGGAATTATCAATGAAGTTTACAATAATTCTGTGGGAACGGCGTCTATAGCGGCGATTATGGCAGTCTGGTCGGCGGCCAAAGGGATTCACTGCGTCACGGCCGGATTGAACAGCGTCTACGACATTGAAGAGACCCGGAACTGGATTTTTCTGCGGTTTCGGGCCATTCTCTATACGCTGATGCTGGTGGTTGCAATTGTAGTTTCCCTTACGCTGATGGTGTTTGGGAACAGTCTGCAGAAATTAATCTGGAAGTACGTTCCCTTTGCGGCAGATTTTACCTGGGGGATTTTACAGCTTCGTTCTCTGATTTTACTGGCGGTGCTGATGCTTTTTTTTCTGATGCTGTTTAAAATGCTTCCCAACCGGAAAGCCTCTGTCAAACACCAGATTCCCGGCAGTGCGCTGAGCGCGGTAGGATGGTCTCTGCTGTCTTTTGGGATATCTGTCTATGTGGATTACTTTAACGGATTTTCCATGTACGGCAGCCTGACTACGATGATTCTGGTGATGATGTGGCTGTATTTCGGCATTTACATTATGCTTGTATGCGCGGAAATCAATAAGATGTATGAGGACAGCCGATTAAGGAAAGAAGGATAAAAAAGTGGTAATGACATTTCGAACTGAATGTGATAAACTGTAAATAGTGTGCCGGGACGGGGAAGTCAGAGCACAGACTGGTTCAGATATCCTGCGGTTGCGGCAGAGGACTGAGCCTGACAGAAGAACAACAGTTTGGAGGAAGTCATATGGCATCAAAACCTAAAAATACGGCAAAAGGAAGAACGGCCGGAGGAAGCAGCGGCTCTGGCAGAAAAAGCGGAGCGTCCAGAGGCGGATCTGAGGTTTCCTTTGGAAGCGAAGTAACGCTTTTGGTGATACTGGCTGTTTGTATTATAATGTTTATCAGTAATTTTGGAATCGGCGGATTCGTCGGAGAGAAGGTAAGCGGTTTTTGTTTCGGCCTGTTCGGAATGATGGCTTATCTGTTTCCCATCTGCTTTTTTGTAGGCGCCGCCTTTTTTGTGTCAAACAAAGACAACGGAATTGCCATTGTGAAACTGACGGCAGGAGTTGTCTTTGTGGTATTTCTGTGCCTTTTTATGGAACTGATTGCAGGGGATTCCAAAGAATATCAGGTGCAGAAATCTTTCCAATATGCGGTGGAGCATAAAAGCGGCGGCGGAGCGGTAGGCGGATTGCTGGCGTCATTGCTTTGTCCGGCAATTGGAGTTGCAGGGGCATATGTGGCGGATATAATTGCGCTGATTATTTCCCTGGTGCTTTTGACGGAACGTTCTTTTTTGAGCAGCGTGACCAGAGGCAGCAGGAAAGTCTATGATACGGCCAGAGAGGACGCGGCCAGGCGCAGGGAAGTGAAAGAATCCAGAAGGGAAGAGCAGATCCGGCGGAGAACAGACCGGAAGGTGGAAGGAGTTGCGCTGGATACGAAGATTGTGCCGGTGTCCTCCCGCCGTTCTGATAATATCAGTGAATTGAAGCTGCCGAAGGAAACGGAAGCGTTTTCCAGGGAGTTGAGAGAAAAATTGTTTTCCGGCCAGGAGGATATGCCAAAGAGAGCAGTTGGCAATTCAGGATGGGGGGCAGGCGAGCTCCGTTCTGCGGCTTCCATTTTGGAAATGCCTGTGAAATCGGAGCCGAAAAGCTCCAGAGAGAAAATATCAGAACCGGAACAAAAACCGGAACCCAGAACAGAGCAGATGTTTTCCGGAGATATATTTTCAGAACCGGTGGTGGTGGAAAAAGTCCGCAGAAGCCCCAGAAAGAGAAAAACCGAGCTGGATGAGGTGCTGTCAGAAGGAACCGAGCAGCTGTGGCGGCCTAAAGCCGGCGATCCGCTTTTGACCGGTGACGAACCGGTGGTGATTCACTCAGAGCCTTCCGGTGGAGCAGGACAGGAATTGCCGGAATTCGGCAGTCATATGGCAAATGGCTTTTCAGAAGCGGATTTCTCTGAGGAGGCATTTGCCGGCTTAGAGTCAGCCATTATTGCGGAGACGGATCACAGCCTGCAAACAGAACCGGAACAGGAGGAAGAGCCAGTATTTGCCGAAACATCCGATTTTAGAAATGAAATGGAAGAAACGGAGGTATCAAAGGCTGTTTCTGCAGGAATCACACAGACGGAGGCTGCCCCAGAACCAGAAGTTGCCCCGGAGCCGGAAGAAACGAGCCGCCAGGCAGAGCAGGCGGTACAGCCGGGAATGAATCGCCCGGAAGCATCGTCAGCGGCAGCAGGAGCCTCTTCTGCTGTTTTGCCGGCGCCGAAACCGGAGCTGCCAAAGAAGAGAGAATATGTGTTCCCGCCGGTTTCTCTGTTGAAAAAAGGAACCAACGCCCAGGGAGATTCCCGGAAGCATTTGCAGGAAACGGCTTTGCTGCTGCAGCAGACCTTAAAGAATTTCGGCGTCAATGTCACCATTACAGATGTAAGCTGCGGGCCCAGTGTGACGCGTTATGAGATGCAGCCGGAAATGGGCGTGAAGGTCAGCAAAATCGTAAATCTGGCAGATGATATCAAGCTGAATCTGGCAGCGGCGGATATCCGTATTGAAGCGCCTATCCCGGGAAAGGCTGCAGTGGGAATTGAGGTGCCCAACAAAGAAAACGTGATGGTGCGGTTCCGCGACATGATAGAAACAGATGAATTTCAAAGCCATAAGTCCAGGATTTGTTTTACGGCAGGAAAGGATATCGGCGGGCAGGCAGTGGTGGCGGATATTGCCAAGATGCCCCATCTTCTGATCGCAGGGGCCACCGGCTCCGGCAAATCAGTATGTATCAATACGATTATCATGAGTATCCTCTATAAAGCAGATCCGGAGGATGTGAAGCTGATTCTCATAGATCCGAAAGTGGTGGAATTAAGCGTATACAATGGAATTCCTCATCTTCTGATTCCTGTGGTCACCGATCCGAAGAAAGCGGCGGGCGCGCTGCACTGGGCCGTGGCGGAGATGATGGACCGGTATCAGAAATTTGCTGAGTGCCAGGTACGTGATTTAAAAGGATATAATCAGAAAATAGCCGCCATAGAAGCGGTGGAGGATGAAACAAAGCCGGTGAAAATGCCCCAGATTATCGTAATCGTAGACGAGCTGGCAGACCTTATGATGGTGGCTCCGGGGGATGTGGAGGATGCCATCTGCCGTCTGGCCCAGCTTGCCCGGGCAGCTGGGATTCATCTGATTATTGCCACCCAGAGGCCTTCCGTGGATGTTATTACCGGTCTGATTAAGGCGAATATGCCCTCCAGAATTGCCTTTTCCGTGTCCTCCGGCGTGGACTCCAGAACGATTCTGGATATGAACGGGGCGGAAAAGCTTCTGGGAAACGGAGATATGCTGTTTTATCCCCAGGGCTATCAGAAGCCCTTGCGTGTTCAGGGGCCTTTTGTGTCAGATCCGGAAGTGGAGGCCGTGGTGGATTTCCTGAAAAAACAGAATACTGTGGTATATAATTCAGAGATTGAGCAGAAAATGAATACAGCCTCCTCCGGTTCCGGTGTGGGCGCCGGAGGCGAGAGAGACGCTTACTTTGTGGAAGCAGGAAAATTTGTCATAGAGAAAGAGAAAGGCTCCATCGGCATGCTGCAGCGGATGTTCAAAGTGGGATTCAACCGCGCGGCGAGAATTATGGATCAGCTGGAGGAAGCCGGCGTGGTAGGGCCGGAGGAAGGGACGAAACCGAGAAAAGTGCAGATGTCCCTGACGGAATTTGAAGAATATGTGGAGGAACACATATAATTGGAATTATATCTATCATAAAGCATCAGGTTGTGATAGTATAAAGGTACATAATAAAGCATTATCATGGAGGGAAAAGATGAAAACAGATATTCAGATTGCACAGGAAGCAGAAATGATTCACATCAAAGATGTGGCGGCACAGTTGGGAATCGGGGAAGATGATCTGGAGTTATATGGAAAATATAAAGCAAAGCTGTCCAATGAGCTGATGGAGCGGGTAAAAAGCAACCCGGACGGGAAGCTGATTCTTGTGACAGCCATCAATCCCACTCCGGCAGGAGAGGGCAAAACCACCACCAGCGTAGGACTGGGCCAGGCTTTCGGCAAGCTGGGGAAGAAAGCAGTACTGGCGCTGAGAGAGCCTTCTCTCGGGCCTTGCTTCGGCATCAAAGGGGGAGCGGCCGGCGGCGGATATGCCCAGGTGGTTCCCATGGAGGATCTGAACCTGCATTTTACCGGAGATTTTCATGCCATTACTTCTGCCAATAATCTGCTTGCAGCCCTTTTGGACAACCATATTCAGCAGGGCAATGTCCTTGGCATTGATCCAAGGCAGGTGGTTTGGAAACGCTGTCTGGATATGAATGACCGTGTGCTTCGGAATATTGTGGTGGGTCTGGGAAATAAAATGGACGGAATGGTCAGGGAGGACCATTTTGTCATTACTGTGGCTTCTGAGATTATGGCAGTATTGTGTCTGGCGGAGGATATGGCGGATCTGAAAAAACGTCTGGGCCGGATGATTGTGGCTTATAATTTTGAAGGAAAGCCGGTGACGGCAGATGATTTGCAGGCTACAGGAGCCATGGCGGCGCTTTTGAAGGATGCATTAAAGCCCAATCTGATTCAGACCTTAGAGCATACGCCGGCCATTGTCCATGGAGGCCCCTTTGCCAATATCGCTCATGGCTGCAATAGTGTCCGCGCCACAAAGACAGCCCTTAAGCTGGCGGACTATGTGGTGACAGAGGCAGGATTCGGAGCGGATCTGGGCGCAGAGAAATTTATGGATATCAAGTGCAGGATGGCCGGGCTGAAACCGGACGCAGTGGTTTTAGTGGCAACCATCCGGGCGTTGAAATACAACGGGGGAGTTCCGAAAGGAGAGCTTTCCGGCGAGAATCTGGAAGCTCTGAAGAAGGGAATTGTAAATCTGGAAAAGCATATCGAAAATCTGCAGAAATATCAGGTGCCGGTGGTAGTCACACTGAATTCCTTCCTTACGGATACCCAGGCGGAGACAGCGTTTGTGGAACAGTTCTGCAGGGAGCGGGGATGTGAATTTGCCTTGTCAGAAGTATGGGAAAAAGGCGGAGAAGGCGGACTTGCACTGGCCCAAAAGGTGTTGGAAACTCTGGAAACTAAAGAGAGCAGATTTTCCCCGCTCTATCAAGACGCCCTTTCCCTTACAGAAAAGATTGAGACAGTGGCAAAAGAAATCTACGGTGCAGAGGGCGTAACTTACGCGCCGGCAGCCTTGAAAGAATTAAAGAGAATCGAAGAATTGGGAATGGGAAGCTTTCCGGTCTGTATGGCCAAAACCCAGTATTCCCTGTCGGACGATCAGACGAAGCTGGGACGTCCCTTAGGGTTTACGGTAAATGTACGGGAAGTATATGTATCGGCAGGCGCCGGTTTTGTAGTGGCGGTTACCGGGGCGATTATGACCATGCCGGGACTTGGAAAATCCCCTGCAGCCTACCAGATTGACGTGGATGACGATGGGGTAATCACAGGATTATTTTAAAGGTTTAAGACAGTACCCGGCGCAGAAACAGAGATAAAACAGTTATTACAGAAAGGAACAGCCATGGCAGTAATCATAGACGGAAAAAAGATTTCTCAGCAGATCAAGGATGAATTGAAAGAAAAGGTATCAGCATTAAAGGCAGAAGGGAAAACAGGCGCTCTTGCAGTGATTCAGGTGGGCGCGGACCCGGCTTCCAGTGTATATGTCCGAAATAAGAAAAATGCCTGTGCCTATATTGGAATAGAGTCTCTGGCTTACGAACTGCCGGAAGAGACAACAGAGGAAGAATTGCTGCATTTAATTCAGGAATTAAATGAAAAAGAGAAGGTCAGGGGAATTCTGGTTCAGCTTCCCCTTCCCGGCCATATCTGCCAGGAGAAAGTGATTCAGGCCATCAGCCCTGAAAAAGATGTGGATGGGTTTCATCCTGAGAGCGTAGGAAATATGACCATTGGGGCGCCGGGCTTTCTGTCCTGTACGCCGGCCGGAATTATTCAGCTTTTGAAACGCTCGGACATTGAAATCGCAGGAAAGCACTGCGTAGTCGTCGGCAGAAGCAATATTGTGGGAAAACCAATGGCTCTTTTGATGCTTCGGGAGAACGCCACCGTTACGGTGACCCATTCCAGAACCAGAAATCTGCCGGAAATCTGCCGGCAGGCGGATATTTTAATTGTGGCTGTGGGAAAACCGCAGTTTATCGGCGCAGAGTATGTGAAGGAAGGCGCAGCCGTGATTGACGTGGGAATCCACCGGGATGAAAATAATAAATTATGCGGAGATGTGAAATTCGATGAGGTAATGCCCCGGGCTTCTGCCATTACGCCGGTTCCGGGGGGCGTAGGCCCTATGACCATTGCAATGCTGATGAATAACTGTGTGCAGAGCATAGAAGAGGGCAGATAAGAATGAAATGTGCAAATTGCGGCGCAGAGCTGAAAGTGGGATGTGTGTATTGCTCCGTCTGCGGAACAGAGGCCCAGATTGTATCAGATTATAATCTTCTGGAAGATGATTTCTTACGGGGGCTTCTGAAAGAAAAGAAGGAAAAGATCCATAAGAAGCATTTGTCAGAAAAGAAGAAAAAAACCCGGATGGAGCAGCAGTCAAAGGGGAAAGAAGAAGCCCCGGGAAAACAGAAAATCAGGAAAAAGAAAAAACCGATATGGATTCTGGCAGTGGCGGTTTTGTTGATTTTGGTTCTGGCAATTGTGATTTTACTGCAGTATACCTGGAATAATTCCTATGATCACCAGATGAAAAAGGCGGAAAGCTACCAGAGCAGGAAAGATTACCGGAATGCAGAGAAATGTTTGAAACGGGCGCTGGAATTAGACAGCAGCAGTGAGGACGCAAGGGCCCGTCTGGCAGAGCTTTACATTCAGCAGGAAGAATTTGAAAAAGCCAGGGAACTGCTGTTGGAATTACTGGCTCAGGACGAAGAAAATCAGGAGATCTATGAGAGATTAATTCAGGTTTATGCGGCTCTTGAGAATTATCAGGCCATTGAAGAGCTGGGCAGGAATATTACAGATGTGGAAATTCTGGAGCTCTTTGAGGGTTATCTGGCAAAGCCGCCGGTCTTTCAACCGGAGGGCGGCACCTATCAGGAAGAAATTGAAGTGGAACTTACCGGAGACAGCGACTGCAGGATTTATTATACGCTGGATGGCTCTGACCCAAAAGAGGGAACGGAATATACAGGCCCGATTTTACTGGAATCTGGGAAAAATCTATGGATTCGGGCAATTTCCTGCAATAAATTCGGCGTGTACGGAGAGGAAGAGCAGGAGCGTTTTACAATCAGATTAAAGAAACCGGATACGCCTCATGTGACGCCTTCAGGCGGAAGTTTTTATGCACCTCAGACCATTGCCGTAACGGCTCCGGAGGGGTGCAGGATTTACTATACCTGGGATGGAACAGCGCCGACGCGGGAATCAGAACAGTATACGGAGCCCATTGGCATGCCGGAGGGAAATAATGTGCTCTCACTGATTCTGGTGGATAAATACGGCATGGCTTCAGATGTGCTGAAGTGCAATTATGTGTATATCCCCCAGTAAGGAGCGGATTGGCAGATGGAGTGTATTTGGATTTCAGAGATAACAAGGATGTGACATATGAAAGAGTTAAGTAAAATCCGGGAGGAAATTGATGAAATAGACAGTCAGATTGCGGCTTTGTATGAAGCCAGAATGCGGCTGACAGGAGAAGTTGCAGAATATAAGCTGTCGGTGGGAAAGCCGGTGCTGGATAAGACCCGGGAAAAAGAGAAACTGGAAAAAGTCAAAGGCCTGGTGCAGTCTGAAGAGAACCGCTACGGCGTGGGAGAGCTTTTTGAGCAGATTATGGCGTTGAGCCGCAGGCGTCAGTATCAGATGATGATTCAGCACGGTCAGGGGCGGGATATGGGATTTACCCAGGTGGACCGCCTGCCCTTTGAAACAAACAAAGTGGTGTACCAGGGGACGGAAGGAGCTTACAGCCAGCTTGCCATGAAAGCTTATTTCGGGGAAGAGATTGACAGTTACCATGTGGAAACCTGGCGGGACGCCATGGAGGCCATCAGCAGCGGGCAGGCAGATTATGCAGTGCTGCCCATTGAGAATTCTTCCGCCGGAATCGTGGGGGAAAATTTTGACCTGCTGGTGGAATACGACAACTGCATTGCGGCGGAGCAGACCATTAAAGTGGAACATGCCCTTTTGGGGCTTCCCGGCAGCAGTCTTTCCGATATCACTCATGTATATTCTCATCCCCAGGCGTTGATGCAGAGCGTGGATTTTCTGGAGCAGCATAAGGACTGGAAGCAGAAGAAAATGAAAAATACGGCTGTGGCGGCTAAGAAAATTGTGGAGGACGGGCTGAACTGTCAGGCGGCCATAGCAAGCACAGTGACAGCAGAGATTTACGGCCTGGATATTTTACAGAACAATATCAATTACAGTGACGAAAACAGCACCAGATTCATTATAGTTTCCGGCAAAAAAATCTGCTTAAAGGAAGCAAAGAAGGTGAGTATCTGTTTTGAGATATCTCACGAAAGCGGCTCGTTGTACCACATGCTTTCCCATTTTATTTTTAATAACCTGAATATGGTAAAGATCGAGTCCAGGCCCATTAAGGATAAGAGCTTTGAATATCGGTTTTTTGTGGACATGGAAGGAAATCTGGGGGACGGAGCGGTACAGAATGCATTGAAGGGACTTAAGGAAGGCGCATTATATCTGAAGGTTCTTGGGAATTATTAGTGACAGAGGGTTTGGCGATGAAAAGTACGGAAAAATTAATTTTATACCGGGAGTTTGATAAGGACAGGATTTTTAAAGATTTTACCAGGGTGGCGGAGCAATCCAAAGAAAAGCTGTCGGGAGACAGGTTAGAGGAACTGCAAAATCTGTGCTATGAAGTTTTGCATGAACTGGTGGAGCTTTCTGCAAGCCATGGATTTGAAGGGAATCTCTGGCAGAATTACCTGACGTTTCTGTTGGTAAACCATGAAAACGCTTACAGTGTTTCCTGTGAAATCAAGGGAAAGATTCAGGGAAGCATCAATGGACTGGCCCTTCATGATTTTGCAGTGTTCAAGGAATTGTTTGATATAGATTTGGAAAAACTGGGGGAGGCCCTTGAGCTTCCTGAGCTTCAAATCATAAAGAACTACAGGCGGGCAGAGCAGGACGGAACTGTCTTTAACCGCAGAATCCGGGACAGGATTTGCCAGCTGAGTGTCCGGCTGGAGCGGACAGGTACTCCGGAGGAATTTAAGGATGAGGTAACGGAATTCTACCGGGAATTCGGCGTGGGAAAACTGGGCCTGCATAAAGCCTTCCGCATTGAACATGAGAAGGATGAGGTGAAGATTGCGCCCATTACCAATATTGCCCATGTCCATCTGGACGATTTGATTGGATATGAGTCAGCCAAGAAGAAGCTGACAGACAATACAGAAGCCTTTGTCAACGGAAAACAGGCCAATAACTGCCTGCTGTTCGGGGATGCGGGAACCGGGAAATCCACCAGTGTAAAAGCTGTGATTAATCAGTATTACAGCCAGGGGCTTCGGATGATTGAGATTTACAAGCATCAGTTTCAGGATTTAAACAGCGTGATTGCCCAGGTGAAAAACAGGAATTATAAATTTATTATTTATATGGATGATCTGTCTTTTGAGGAGTTTGAGACGGAGTATAAATATTTAAAAGCAGTGATTGAAGGCGGATTGGAGAAAAAACCGGACAATGTATTGATTTACGCCACCTCAAACCGCCGTCATCTGGTAAGGGAAAAATTCAGCGATAAGGCGGATCGGGATGATGAGCTTCATACCAGTGATACGGTACAGGAGAAATTATCCCTGGTGGCCAGATTCGGCGTTACAATTTACTTCGGCAAGCCAGACAAAAAAGAATTCCAGGATATAGTGAAAAATCTTGCAAAGCGGCATCAGATTCAGATGGGGGAAGAGGAGCTTTTGGCAGAAGCGAATAAATGGGAGTTAAGCCACGGAGGGCTTTCAGGCAGAACGGCTCAGCAGTTTATCAATTATCTGTTGGGAAAACAGTAGTTCAGGCTTTGCCGGCGTCATCCGGCAGAAAGGAACGGGTATGAAGATTACGACATTTGCAGCAATTTATATCGGCTCATATGAAGTGAGTCTGAAAGTATTTGAGATTTCCGCCAACCGGAAAATACGTTCCATTGATTATGTGCGGAGTCATGTGGAGCTTGGCCGGGATGCCTTTGGAAAAGGGGTGATCGGATATGAGCTGGTGGAGGAGCTCTGTCAGATTTTAAAAGAATTCCATACGATTATGGAGGGCTACAAAGTAGATGATTACGAGGCTTATGCAGGAAATGTGTTCCGGAATGTGAGCAACAAGCTGTTTATCCTGGATCAGATCCGGCTGCGCACAAAGATTGAAGTGACGGTTTTGAGCAATTCAGAACACCGGCTGATGGATTATAAGTCCCTGGCCGTGCTGCCAAAGTTCGAAAAGATGATACAAAAAGGGGCTGCCGTGGTGAATGTAGGCGGCGGAAGCATGCAGATTACACTGTTTCGGAAGGGCACAGCCATTACCACTCAGCACATTGAGCTTGGAATTATGCGTATCCGGGAAAAGCTGTCCAAGATTGAAAACCTGGTTTCCCATTACGAAACCCAGATTCAGGAGTTGATTGACAAGGAACTGGAGATTTTCAAGCGGATTTATATGCGTGATCTGGAAATGAAATATGTGATTATCATGGGGGACTATGTGGGGGAGATGACGAAAGGCTTCTCCAAAAAGGCGGAGGACGGCACCATTGAGACAGAGCGTTTCTTAAAGCTTCTGAATAAATGGTATAAAAAATCCGCCGAGGAGATTTCTCTGGAGTTAAATCTGGCCAATGAACACGATCCGCTGATTCTGCCCTCCGTGGTGCTGTATAAACGTCTGAGCGAAGAATTAAACGCCAAATCCATCTGGGTGCCGGGGGTAAATATCAGTGACGGAATTGCCTGCGCCTATGCGGAAAAGAACCGCATGATTTACTTTGAGCATGATTTTGAGGAAGACGTACTGGCGGCTGCCAGGAATCTGGCGGAACGTTACCAGGGTTATTCCAGTCATACAGAAGCAGTGTTGAATCTGACGGTCACCATTTTTGACGCGATGAAAAAGGTTCATGGGATGGGAAAACGGGAGCGGCTTCTTCTGCAGGTTGCGGCAATTCTTCATGACTGCGGCCGTTACATCAGCCTTGTAAATCAGTCAGAATGCTCGTATCAGATTATTATGGCTACAGAGATTATCGGAATGACCCATTTAGAGCGGGAAATTGTGGCCAGCGCCGTAAAATACAATTCTCAGCCGCTGCAGCCTTACGGCAGCGTCAGCGACAAAATGGATCAGGAGGATTATATGGTAGTGTCCAAACTGACAGCTATGCTTAAGATTGCCAATGCCATGGACAGAAGCCATAAGCAGAAATTCCGGAATATCAAAGCGTCTTTACAGGAGAGGGAACTGGTGATTACGGTGGAATCTTCCGAGAGTATCGTACTGGAAAAAGGTCTTTTTTCCGCATATGCCAATTCTTTTGAAGAGATTTTCAGCGTGAAGCCAAGAATAAGAGAAAAGAAAGTGTTTTAAGGGAGGTTACGGCTATGGACAGAGATAAGGATTTTCTGAATCCGGCATATTATGAAAACCGGGAACTGAGCTGGCTGAAATTTGACCAGAGGGTATTAAATGAAGCAAGGGATAAGAATATTCCGCTGCTGGAACGGCTGAAATTTGTCAGCATTACGTCATCAAATCTGGATGAATTTTTTATGGTCCGGGTGGCTTCTCTGAAAGACATGGTTCATGCAGGCTATAAGAAAAAAGACATTGCCGGAATGACTGCAAAAGAGCAGCTTGAGGCCATCAATAAAGACACCAGGGCATTGGTGGAGACTCAGTACAGCACTTATAACCGTTCTCTGGTGCCCCTGTTACATAATCACGGAATTGACATTTTATCAGCCTATGAGGAGTTAAACGAAGCCCAGGGAGATTATGTGGACCGCTATTTTGAAGAAACGGTATATCCGGTGTTAACCCCTATGGCAGTGGACGCCTCCCGGCCGTTTCCCCTGATTCGAAATAAGTCTTTGAATATTGCGGCATTGCTGATGAAAAAGGGGGACAAGAAAGAGGAACTGGAATTTGCCACGGTACAGGTGCCCTCCGTGCTTCCAAGAATTGTCCGGATTCCTGCTTCGGAAGAGGAAAACAAAACCTTTATTCTGCTGGAGCAGATTATTGAGCGCAATATCCACCGGCTGTTTCTGAATTATCATGTGGTATGCGCCTATCCTTACCGGATTATGAGAAATGCGGATTTGACCATTGATGAAGATGAAGCGGAGGATTTGCTGCAGGAAATTCAGAAACAGTTAAAGAAGCGCCAGTGGGGAGAAGTGATCCGCCTTGAGGTGGAAGAGAAGATTGACAAACGGCTGCTTGGAATTCTCAAAGAGGATCTGCACATTGCCCAGGAGGATATTTTCAAGATCAACGGGCCTCTGGATTTGACTTTTCTGATGAAAATGTACGGAATCGAAGGGGAGGATGAACTGCGTTATGATCCCTATAAGCCTCAGCGGGTGCCGCAGATTGTGCCTGGAGAAGATATTTTTGAAGCCATCCGCAAAGGAGATATCTTACTGCATCATCCGTACCAGACCTTTGATCCGGTGGTGGATTTCATTAAGCAGGCTTCGGCAGATCCGGATGTTCTTGCTATCAAACAGACCCTTTACCGCGTCAGCGGCAATTCGCCGATTATTGCTTCTCTGGCCCAGGCGGCAGAGAACGGCAAGCAGGTGTCGGTGCTGGTGGAGCTGAAAGCCCGTTTTGACGAGGAAAACAACATTGTCTGGGCGAAGAAGCTGGAAAAAGCAGGGTGCCATGTTATCTATGGACTGGTAGGGCTGAAAACCCACAGCAAGATTGCGCTGGTGGTGCGCCGGGAGGAGGACGGCATCCGCCGGTATGTGCATCTGGGAACCGGAAATTACAATGATTCCACGGCCAAATTATACACGGATCTGGGTATGTTTACCTGTTCAGAGGCAATCGGGGAGGATGCAACGGCAGTCTTTAACATGCTGTCCGGCTATTCTGAGCCGGCTTCCTGGAATAAACTTGTAGTGGCGCCCATCTGGCTGCGCAAACGGTTCTTAAAGCTGATCAAACGGGAAATGAAGCATGCCCAGGCGGGAAGAGAAGCTTTTATCAAAGCCAAAATGAATTCTCTCTGCGATCGGGATATTATTGCGGCTCTGTATGAGGCTTCTGCGGCAGGAGTGAGAATAGAACTGGTGGTGCGGGGCATCTGCTGCCTGAAGGTGGGAATTCCCGGCGTCAGCGAAAATATTACCGTGCATTCCATTGTGGGCAATTTCTTAGAGCACAGCCGTATTTTCTGGTTTCATAATGACGGCCAGGAGGAGATTTACATGGGAAGCGCAGACTGGATGCCGAGAAATCTGGACCGCAGGGTGGAGATTATGTTTCCGGTGGAAAATGAGAAGCTGATGGATCAGGTGCGCCATGTATTATCCACTCAGCTTGCGGATAATACAAAAGCCCATGTTTTGCAGCCGGACGGAAAGTATGATAAAATAGACAAAAGGGGAAAGAAACTGGTGAATTCACAGCAGCTGTTCTGTGAGGAAGCCCAAAGAGCCATTCCGAAAACAGTGAATGTATATCAGGAAAGGGTGTTTATCCCGGCAGAGCCGGTGGAATGAGAGTGGAGGAATTTTTATGAAGCATAAAATATTGTTTACGGATCTGGATGAAACATTGTTGAACCGCGACAAAACCATATCTAAGGAGAATCGGGACGCAATTGCCAGAATGCTGGAGCAGGGCCATGATTTTGTTCTGATGACCGGAAGGCCCATTGCAACTGCAAGGATTGCGGTAAAAGAGCTTGGGCTCACATTTCCGAGATGCTATATGGTGGCTTTTAACGGAGCAGTGGTGTACGACTGTGTGGCAGACAGGATTCTGGCAGAGCGCACCCTTCCCATGGAAGTGGCCAAGGATGTAATTCTCGAAGCCCACAAAGCGGGAATTTATGTACAGAGTTATCAGCAGGATACAATTCTCGCTGAAACGCACGGACGGGAACTGGATTTTTACCTGAAAAATGCAAGAATGAAGTATCGGTTGGTGGATGATATTTACGGAAGTCTGGAACAGGAGCCTTATAAAGTGCTGCTGCTGGATGTGGATGATCAGGAAAGGCTTCTGAAATTCCGGGAACAGCATCCGGAGCTTTTGGAGCGCAGCAATTGCTTTTTCTCCTGCAATGAATATCTGGAATACTGCCCCAAAGACACAGATAAGGGAAGCGGCGTGAAATATATCAGCAAATTCCTGAACGTTCCAATTGAACATACAGTCGCAGCAGGAGATGAACGCAACGATATCCCAATGATTCAGGCGGCCCATGTGGGCGTGGCGGTGAAAAACGGCCATAAAGAACTGCGGGAAGCGGCTGATTATGTGACGGAACATGACAATGAGCACGGGGCCATTGCGGAGATTATTGAGAAATTTATTTTAAATGATGATGTGTAAGGGGATGGAAGAGCAGTTTCTCAGGATGGAAGAGCAGTTGGAGGTTTTATAATAGAAAAATGCAAACAGGTTGTAGAGGGCGGTAGGAGTGGAGCTCAGCCTGAACATATGGAAAAAGTCAAGTTAAAGGATCATTATGGCTTAGTACTACAGTGAACGTTTTATATTTGAATACGGACAGAACTACCGGATTGCCCTTTGACACATAAACTGGGCAGCGTTCCGGCGAATTAACTGCTAACTGCGTCTAAGGGGCTATCGGGAAATAGATAGCCCCTTATGAATTACCCGACTGGATGTGTATGTGCTGTGCAAGTTGTGTATTTTGAAATATAAACTCGGCAATTTTGTCAAAACGCTGACTGGTTTGTATGCGACAGCCCCGTTTCCAAAATATTAAATCATTCCTTACAGCTTCAAATCCTGCTTCGCCTCTTTGATGCGTTCCAGAATTTCATAAGGAATCCTCAGATTCCCCTTCCCTGCGCCAAGCTGAATCTGCGGCTTATTGGAGCCGTGGAAATCAGAACCCCCGCTGATCAGCAAACCGAATTCTTCTGCGAGCTTTATCATGTTCTGTTCATCACCGGGAGCATTCAGAGAATAAATGGCTTCCAGTCCGGTTAAACCGGCTTCTTTCAGGCTCTTAATAAAAAACCGGAGATTGTCTTGGCTCATGCGGCACAGAACCGGGTGGGCAAAAAAGGCAAGTCCGCCTCCAAGCTGAATCAGCCGGACGGCTTCAAAGGGCGTGATTTTTTTCCGGGGAACATAACATTTGCAGCCGTAGCCCAGATATTCGGCAAATACTGTTTCCCGATCTTTGACAAAGCCATGCTCCACCAGATATCTGGCAAAATGAGCCCGGGTGATAACGCTGTCCGGATTTTCCGCCGTCAGAGCGTCTATGGTGATGTCAAATCCTTCCTGTTCCAGAAGCTCGGCCATTTTTTCATTCCGTTTGTCTCTGGTATCCACAAATTCTTTTAACTGCTTTAAAAATTCCGGCTGCGTTGTATCAATATAGTAGCCCAGAATATGGACCTCCTGGCCCTGATAGTCTGTGGACAGCTCTACGCCGGGAACAAATTCCAATCCAAGGGCTTCGGCAATGGGCCGGGCTTTTTCAATTCCGCTGATAGCGTCATGATCCGTAAGGGCAACCGCGGACAGCCCGCATTCTTGGGCGTGTTTCATCAGCTCTTCCGGCGTCAGAGTTCCGTCTGATTCAGTGGAGTGGGTATGGAGATCAATTAATTTTTCATGTTCAGTCATAATCATCCTCTTTTCATGTTGTAAAATGGTTCTGTTATGATGGTATCAGAAATCGGCAGATTTGAAAAGCAGAATATCAAAATTACCGAAAAAACCCTTGACACTCATGGAAAAACATGATAAACTCACAGAGTTGTAGGAAAAGAAAGTAGAGTATCCACTCTCACCGTAGCACAAGCGCGTGACTAATGGTTCATATTTGAAACAATCCGTCTGCATCATCCATCAGGAAATTTTTCCGGGAGTTGTGAGTTATGATACAGAATGCGGTTCAGTTCAATTATTTAGTGGATAGTCTGTCTATTCACTTTTTTTGTGAAATTAATTTTTGGAGGTGCAAGACCATTAGCGAGTTAATGATTAATGAACAAATCAAAGATAAGGAAGTTCGTCTAATCGGAGAAGACGGAGAACAGCTTGGCATTATGCCAGCCAGGGAAGCGATGAAAATTGCCAGAGAAGCAGAACTTGATTTGGTAAAGATCGCCCCTACTGCAAAGCCGCCGGTATGTAAGATTATCGATTACGGCAAGTATAAATATGAACTTGTGAGAAAAGAAAAAGAAGCCAGGAAAAAGCAAAAAACTGTTGAAATTAAAGAAATCCGTTTGTCACCCAATATTGAAACAAATGATTTGAACACAAAAATTAATGCAGCAAAGAAATTTATTTCAAAGGGCAATAAAGTAAAGATCACCCTGCGCTTCCGGGGAAGGGAAATGGCGCATATGCAGAGCAGCAGGCATATTCTGGATGATTTTGCAGAACATTTATCAGATATTGCTACAGTAGAAAAAGCTCCCAAGCTGGAAGGCAGGAGTATCAGCATTGTGCTGACAGAAAAGAAATAACTGGAGTTTAAGGAGGAACTAAAAATGCCAAAAATGAAAACAAGCAAATCAGCAGCAAAACGTTTTAAGAAAACAGGTACTGGAAAATTAAAAAGGAATAAAGCTTATAAAAGTCATATCTTAACCAAGAAATCTCCGAAGAGAAAGAGAAATCTGAGGAAATCCACAATTACAGACGCTACCAATGTTAAGAATATGAAAAAGATTTTACCATATTTGTAAGAATGAGTTAAGGAGGAAGAAATCATGGCAAGAATAAAAGGTGGATTAAACGCCAGAAAAAAACATAATAGAGTATTGAAACTGGCAAAGGGATACAGAGGAGCGCGTTCCAAACAGTACCGTGTGGCAAAACAGTCTGTCATGAGAGCATTGACAAGTTCTTATGCAGGCAGGAAACAGAGGAAAAGACAGTTCCGTCAGTTATGGATTGCCCGTATCAATGCAGCGGCGAGGATGAATGGAATCTCCTACAGTCAGTTTATGCATGGACTGAAGCTGGCAGGCGTGGAAGTAAACCGCAAGATGTTGGCAGAACTGGCAGTAAACGATGCAGAAGGCTTTGCAACACTGGCAGAACTGGCAAAGAGCAAAGTGGCTTAAGGTATTTACAAGGCCCGCAAGCTGTGCTATAATAGCAGACGGCAAGCTGGAGAGACTTGCATAGAAGATGAGAAGCCCATATTCGGTAACCGGACACTCCGACCGTTACTTAATATCTCATAAGATTTGGGCGATAATAATATTGAGGAGGTTATCAGAAGATGATAGCAAAAGAAAAGAAACAGGCAATTATTGCAGAATACGCAAGAACACCGGGCGATACAGGTTCACCGGAAGTTCAGGTAGCAATCCTGACAGCCAGAATTCAGGAATTAACAGAGCATCTGAAAGAGAATCCGAAGGATCATCATTCCAGACGCGGATTGCTGAAAATGGTAGGACAGAGACGCGGTATGCTTGATTACCTGAAGAGATCAGATATCCAAAGATATCGTAGCTTAATCGAACGTTTAGGAATCAGAAAGTAGTTCCTTTCATGAAATAGAGCGGTTTTCCGCTCTATTTCTAATGTTAAGGTCTCAAAACATGGAAATGTCTTTTGCAGGGCACAGGGCAGAAAGAAGTCCCGAGACCACTGAACTGTATATAATTCACTTGTATATAGTTCAGTAGTTTCGGTATCTTCTGCAGCATGTTTGATTCCGTATTTTCAGGACAGGTGAAAAAGTGCGCAGAGGAAAACTCCGTGCTTCTGCGCCTGTCTGATCGTAAAGTAAAGGAGAAAGAAAGAATGTATAAAAAGTTTACCATGGAATTGGCAGGTAGAACTTTAAGAGTGGATATCGGAAGAGTCGGAGCCCAGGCAAACGGCGCGGCGTTTATGCACTACGGCGATACCGTTGTGTTATGTACGGCAACTGCATCCGAGAAACCAAGGGAAGGAATTGATTTCTTTCCGTTAAGCGTAGAATATGAAGAAAAATTATACTCCGTTGGGAAAATCCCGGGCGGATTCAATAAAAGGGAAGGAAAGGCTTCTGAAAATGCCATTTTAACTTCCCGGGTAATTGACCGTCCCATGCGTCCGCTGTTTCCCAAGGACTATCGGAATGATGTGACACTGAATAATTTAGTAATGAGTGTAGATCCCCAGTGCCGGCCGGAGCTGGTGGCAATGCTTGGCTCAGCCATCGCAACCAGTATTTCCGATATTCCCTTTGCAGGCCCCTGCGCCACCACACAGGTGGGCATGATAGACGGGGAGCTGATCATCAATCCTTCCCAGGAGCAGTGGAAAAACGGCGATTTGAACCTGACCGTGGCTTCCACCAGTGAAAAGGTGATTATGATTGAGGCGGGAGCCAACGAAATACCGGAAGATAAAATGCTTGAGGCTATTTACAAAGCCCATGAAATCAACCAGACCATTATCGCCTTTATCAATGAAATAACGGCAGAGGTGGGAAAAGCAAAGCACGAATATACAAGCTGCGCAGTGCCCGAGGAATTATTTGCCGCCATCAGGGAAATTGTGCCTCCGGAGAAAATGGAGGAGGCTGTATTTACCGATGTGAAACAGGTAAGGGAAGAAAATATCCGCAATATTACAGAGCAGCTGGAAGAAGCTTTTGCAGAAAATGAAGAGTGGCTGGAAGTCTTAAGCGAGGCTATTTATCAGTATCAGAAAAAGACCGTGCGCAAGATGATTTTAAAAGATCACAAGAGACCGGACGGACGGGCCATCGATCAGATCCGTCCCCTGGCAGCAGAAGTGGATCTGATTCCCCGGGTTCATGGTTCCGCCATGTTTACCAGAGGACAAACCCAGATCTGCGACGTGGTAACCCTTGCGCCTTTATCTGAGGTTCAGAGAATCGACGGTTTAGACGAGAATGAAGTGAATAAACGATATATGCATCATTATAATTTCCCATCTTATTCTGTAGGTGAAACAAAGCCCAGCAGAGGACCGGGACGAAGGGAAATCGGTCATGGGGCATTGGCGGAGCGCGCACTGATTCCGGTGCTTCCAAGCGAAGAGGAATTCCCCTATGCCATCCGTGCCGTATCAGAGACTTTTGAGTCCAACGGCTCTACTTCCATGGCCTCCACCTGCGCTTCCTGTATGGCTTTAATGGCGGCAGGCGTGCCCATTAAAAAGATGGTGGCAGGAATTTCCTGCGGGCTTGTAACGGGAGACACCGATGATGATTATATTGTGCTGACAGATATTCAGGGATTGGAAGACTTTTTCGGGGATATGGACTTTAAGGTGACAGGAACCCATGAAGGGATCACGGCCATTCAGATGGATATCAAGATCCATGGACTGACCCGCCCCATTGTAGAAGAAGCCATCCGAAGGACAAGAGAAGCAAGGCTCTACATTATGGATGAGGTAATGTCCAAAGCAATTTCCGAACCCAGGAAAGAAGTTGGGGAATATGCTCCGAAGATTGTTCAGATTCAGATTGATCCGGCCAAAATCGGAGATGTTGTGGGACAGAGAGGAAAGACCATCAATGCTATTATTGAGCAGACCGGCGTGAAAATTGATATCAGTGATGAGGGTGCGGTATCCATCTGCGGGACAGAGAAGGAGATGATGGATAAAGCCGTGAAAATGATTGAGATTATCACTACAGATTTTGAGGCAGGCCAGATTTTTGTAGGAAAAGTCATCAGTATCAAAGAATTCGGCGCATTTTTAGAGTTTGCGCCTGGAAAAGAAGGCATGGTTCATATTTCCAAGATTTCCAAAGAGCGGATTAACCGGGTGGAGGATGTTCTGACACTGGGCGATATGGTGAAAGTGGTATGTCTTGGAAAAGATAAGATGGGAAGAATCAGTTTTTCCATGAAGGATGTTCCGAAAAAATAGAAACAGGAAAAAGTACAGTCATTTTTCACGGCAGCATGGAAAATGGCTGTATTTTTTGTTTTAGTACTACAGCGCACTGCGGCAGTAAGGAATTATGTTGCAAAAGCAGCCCGCCGCAGGCGAAGAATCCTGCTTTGCAGGATTCCTTTTTACAGAGACGGACAGTGAAAGGAAAAAGACAGGATGGTATCAGAAAATGAAGAAAATTCTTATTATTGATGATGATATACATATTGGAAATATGCTGGAAGAAGCGCTGAAGAAAGAGGGATACGGCGTGCTCCGGGCTTATTCCGGCACAGAGGCATTGTATGTGCTGTCTTTGGAAAAACCGGATCTTGCGCTGCTTGATTTAATGCTGCCGGGACTGGACGGAGAGGACGTGCTGCTGCAGATAAAGGGAATACCGGTGATTGTGGTAAGCGCCAGGGCGGATTTGGATGACAAAGTAAAACTGCTGCTGGGAGGAGCCGCCGATTATGTAACAAAGCCCTTTCATCTTCGGGAGCTGCTGGCAAGAATTGCGGTGCAGCTTCGTTCTGAGCACACAGCAAAGCCGGCTTCAGTTTTGGAATTTGACGATTTGACACTCCATACAGACACCGGCACCGTAATCCTTGAAACAAAGGAAATAAGGCTGACTCCTACGGAACATGCGATACTGAAGCTGCTTATGCAAAATCCTTCCCAGGTTATCACCAAATCGCTGCTGTTAGAACGGATCAGCGGAGATACGCCGGACGGAACAGAAAGCTCATTAAAAATGCATATCAGTAATCTGAGGAAAAAGCTGCGTCAGGTAAACGGCAGGGATTATATAGAAGCAGTCTGGGGAATCGGCTTTAAACTGAGGAGCGGGCAGTGATTGTAAGAGAGTGAAATCTTTACCGAATCTTTACGGTTCTCTTTACCATTCTCTTTACGGTTGTCTGGTAAAGTGGCAGTATCATGATAAGGAGGCTGATTGTTATGGATTATATTTTGGAAACATGCAATTTGCACAAACATTATAAAGGTTTCAAAGCCATAAACGGATTGTCCATGAAGATTCCCAGAGGAGCTATCTATGGTTTTGTCGGGAAAAACGGCGCAGGCAAGACTACGCTTATCCGGCTGATTTGCGGACTGCAGGAACCTACATCCGGGGAATATGCCCTGTATGGACGGAAAAATACGGAGAAAGAAATTGTAAAATCCCGCAGAAGAATGGGGGCTGTGGTGGAAACCCCTTCCGTTTACCTTGATATGACGGCAGAAGAGAACCTAGAGCAGCAATGCCGTATCCTGGGGCTTCCGTCTTTTGAAGGAATTTCTGATATTCTGAAATTGGTGGGGTTGGAAGATACGGGCAAAAAGAAGGTAAAGAATTTTTCCCTCGGCATGCGCCAGAGGCTTGGGATTGCCATAGCCCTTGTGGGAGATCCGGATTTCCTGGTTCTGGATGAGCCTGTGAACGGCCTTGACCCTCAGGGGATCATTGAGATCCGGGAATTGATTTTGGAGCTTAACCGCAGGCGGCAGATTACCGTTTTGGTTTCCAGCCATATTCTGGATGAACTGGCGAAGTTTGCCACCCATTACGGATTTATTGATCAGGGCAGGATTGTAAAGGAAATGAGTGCGGCCGAACTGGAAGCCGCCTGCCGAAAGTGCGTGCACATAGAAGTGAGCGATACAAAAATCCTTGCCCGCGTACTGGATGATATGGGGATTGAGTATAAGATTTTTTCAGATACCAAGGCAGACATATATGCCAGAATCAATGTTACAAAACTTGTGCTGGCCCTTGATAAATATCATTGTGAAGTGATTTCCATTCAGGAATCCGAGGAAAGCTTAGAAAGCTACTATGTCAATCTGATAGGAGGGATGAAACATGTATAAGCTGTTATCAGCAGAATTTATAAGGCTCCGGAAGAGTTTTGTGTTTCGTCTGGGACTGTGTTTTTCCGCAGGGCTGGGCAGTTTCATTGTTCTGATGCGCTTTATGGATGTGAAACAGAATGCAAAGATTTATGCAGAATTAGGCCCGGAGTACAAAAACGCAGACGGATTGATTTTTGTGGGAGGAATTTATCTTATCTTTGCAGCTGCTGTATTTATCGGAATATTTGTGGGGACGGAATATGGAGACGGAACCATCCGAAATAAACTGGCAGTGGGCCATAAGAGAAGAAGCATATATCTGTCAAAGCTGGCAGTCTGCGGAACCGCTTGCCTGCTGATGCATCTTCTGTACATTATTGTTTGCCTGATCATGGGAAAATTGCTGCTTGGCGGCACAACCATGCAGGCAGATGAAATGCTTTTATTTACAGCGGCAGGAATGACAGCGATGCTGGCTATGGCGGCAATCCTGCTTTTGATTTCCATGTCTGTTCAGAGCAAAGCCAGTTCTGTCATCTGCCTTCTGCTGACAATGATCATGCTGTTTGCGGCGCTTACCATCTGGCAAAGGCTGAGCGCGCCCAAATATCATGAGGAATACGCGTATCTGAATGAAGAGACGGGAGAGGTTATCAAAGGGGAAAAAGAAGAAAATCCAAAATATTTATCGGGAACCAAACGGAAAATTTATGAATTTTTAAATGATTTCCTTCCTGTTTCCCAGTTATACCAGATTGTGCTGAATGATGCAGGCCGCCTTGGCAGAATTATGGTTTATGACTGTTTGATTGTTTTGCTTACCGCAGGGGCAGGGATTGTTATTTTTGAGAAAAAAGATTTGAAGTAATGAGCGGCGGGAAATAAAATTGTAAAAATTATACCGTTACAAACTTCTGAGGAGAAATTATGGAAATTTGGTTTGGGATTTTTGCAGGGATTATGGCAGCCGTTTTTGCTGTTCTTTTCCTGAAAATCCGTATTTTGCAGAAGGCGGCCAGGGAAATTGAACATGGTTTTGCTGAAAAGCTTAAAGTCGATACGAATACGCTGATGGAGCTTTCCTGCAATGACAGGCATATGCGGAGCCTGGCAGAAGCCATTAATATCCAGCTTCGGGAACTTCAAAAACAGCGGCATCAGTTCCGGCAGGGCGATCTGGAACTGAAAAATGCCGTTTTGAATATTTCCCACGATTTGCGTACTCCGCTGACAGCCGTCTGCGGTTACTTGGATTTGCTGGAAGAGGAAGAAATGCCAAAGACGGCAAAACGGTATCTTGCGGTGATTAGAAGCCGGACAGAAGCGATGGCCCGGCTGACGGAGGAGCTTTTTCAGTATTCGGTGGTTCTTTCCAGTGAAGATAAGCTTAAGAAGGAGCCGGTGGTTATCAACAGTATATTGGAAGAAAGCATTGCGGCATATTATGTTTCCCTGAAAGAGCGGGGCATAGCGCCGAAGGTACAGATTCCGGAACAAAAGATTGTCCGTATGCTGGATCGTTCTGCGCTGTCCCGGATTTTTTCCAATCTATTGCAGAATGCCGTCAAATACAGCGGCGGCGATTTGGACATAACTTTAACGGAAGAGGGTGAAATTGTTTTTGCCAATACGGCTCCGGGGCTGACGAAGGTACAGGCCGGCAGGCTGTTTGACCGTTTCTACACCGTGGAAACAGCGGAAAAATCCACGGGACTTGGCCTGTCGATTTCGAAAGTACTGGTTTTGCAGATGGATGGGAATATATCGGCAGAATACGAGAAAAATCAACTGACCATTTATCTTTCATTTCCATCAATTATTAAGAATTAAAATGTAGATTATCCTTCCAATATGTGGTAAGATAGAGCCGAATATGAATAAAGAAGATTGAGAACCCTAAAAGTGACTGTAAATCGCAGAAAATTGCCGATGACGGCTGGATAAAAACTGCGGCGGATTTACAGTACAGCATATTTGTGGAGGACAGTATGGGAAGAGAAGATTACAACAAGGCATTTAGATTAGGAAAAAAAGATTATCAGACAAGGATGCTCCATGGAGAGCGGCCGATTCTGCAGGTGTTGGACGACATTCTGCCGGAGCGGGGCTCTTATTCAGAAGTGCCCATTGGACTGGTGCAGATTCCCATAGAACAGATTGTAGGAACTAAGACATTCGGAAGAAGCAGTTCCTTTGCAGGGAATTTTATGCCGATTCTGCGGGAGGACACAGAGTTTGCGGCCAAGTGGATCAAGCTTTTGGAGTCACATTTGCAGGAAGGTATAAGAGAGCCGGTGAAGGCTTACGAATATATGCATAAATTCTACATTGTAGAGGGAAATAAACGGGTCAGCGTGATGAAATATGTAGGGGCAGTTTCCATTGCAGGCAATGTGACCCGGATTGTGCCCAGGGAAAACGGGGAAAAGCAGAATAAGATCTACCATGAATTCCTGGATTTCTACCGGGCGGCTCCCATTAATTATATCTGGTTTACTCAGGAAGGCAGATACGCCAAGCTGCAGGAAGCAGTGGGAAAAGAGCCTGAGGAGACGTGGACGGAGGAAGAGCTGCTGAAGTTCAGCTCCATTTATACCAGATTCAGTGCGGAGTATAAGGAAAAAGGCGGGGATAAACTGAATATTTCCACCGGAGACGCATTCCTTTCGTTCATTACCCTGTATGGGTATGAAGCAGTTAATGAAAAAACCACCAGTGAGCTGCAGGCTTTGATTGCAAAAAGCTGGGAGGAGTTTGTTCTTTTGGGAGAGGAAACAGAAGTGGAGCTGAAGATGAAACCCAACCAGAAGAAGAAATCACTGTTGGATTTGCTGCATCTGCCCACACTGGCGCCTCAGAAGCTGAAGATTGCCTTTATTTATGAAAAAACGCCGGGAACCTCTGCCTGGACATATGCCCATGAACTGGGAAGGCTCCACCTGCAGCAGACATTTCCGGAAGAAGTGCAGACCGTCTGCTATGAAAACGGAACCCTGGAGAATATTGACGCACTGTTGGAGGACGCCATCAAGGTAGGCTGCGGCCTGATTTTCACCACAACGCCGCCCTTTGCGCCGGCCAGCGTGAAAGCGGCCATTGCCAATCCGAAAGTGCGGATTCTCAATTGTTCCCTGAATACTTCCCACCGCTACATACGGACGTATTATTCCAGGATGTATGAAGCGAAATTCCTGATGGGAGCCATTGCCGGAGCCATGGCGGAAAATAACCGGCTGACTTATATTGCAGATTATCCCATTTACGGCAACATAGCCAACATCAATGCCTTTGCGCTGGGAGCGAAGATGATCAATCCCCGGGCGAAAGTATTTCTGGAGTGGTCATCCAAGAAGGAAATGGATATTGAAGAAAGCATCAGAGAAAGCGGCTCTTCCATTGTGTCCGGAAAGGATATGATGATACCGGAGGAAGCTTCCCGGTTTTTCGGGCTTTACCATATGAACGACGGGCATCCCAGGAATTTCGCCATGCCTTTGTGGCACTGGGGGAATTTCTATGAGCAGCTGATCTGGGCGATTCTGGACGGAACCTGGAAATATGACGATGCTCCGTCCACCAAAAAGGCTATCAACTACTGGTGGGGAATGTCGGAGGGCGTAATTGACGTGGTGTTCTCCAAATATCTGCCCATCGGACTGAAACGGCTGGCAGGGCTTTTAAAGGCGTCCATCAGCGCTGATTTGTTCAATCCATTTTCCGGTATATTATATTCCCAGACAGGGGCAGTTTCGGAAAATCCGGACAAAATACTGTCTCCGGAGGAGATTATGACTATGGACTGGCTGGCGGAAAATGTAATCGGCTCATTTCCTAAGAAAGAAGAGCTGAAGGAACAGGCAGAACCCGTAATGAAGCAGCAGGGGATTAAGAAACAGGAAGGTTAAACGGCAAAATGAAGATACTGGCGATTGCAGATGAAGAGTCAAAAGGATTGTGGGAATATTTTGATAAAAAGAAACTGGAGGGGGTGGATTTAATTATTTCCTGCGGGGATTTGGACCCGGCTTACCTTTCCTTTCTGGTGACCCTTACCTCCATTCCCGTATTGTATGTTCATGGAAACCATGACGGGAAATATGAGAAATCCCCGCCGGACGGCTGCATCTGCATTGAAGACCGGATCTATGTCCACAAGGGAATACGGATTCTGGGACTGGGCGGTTCGATGCGCTACAGCGCCGGAACCCATCAGTACACGGAGCGACAGATGAAGCAGCGGGCAGCCAGGCTGCGGTTTCAGATTTTCAGGCGGCGGGGATTTGATATTCTGGTGACCCATGCGCCTGCATATCAGCTCAATGACGGGCGGGATCTGCCCCACCAGGGTTTTCAGGTGTTTCGGAGGCTTCTGGAAAAATACAGGCCGAAATTTTTTCTCCATGGGCATGTGCACCTGTCTTACGGAGTGAGCCATAAACGGTACGATAAATATGAGGACACCCATGTGATTAATGCCTATGAAAGATGCGTCTTTGAGTTTGAGGATGAGAATCCGGGGGAATCTCTGTCTGTTATGTAGCGGGAGGCGGTGAAGCAAAGTGAGGACTGTAAGTATTGGAAACGACGGGTTTGAATCAATTGTTCCGATATTCTTACATGTGCTCTTTTTCAGCCAATTGTTTGAGCTGGGTTTCATCGCTTTCATAGAAAGAGACTTGCTCCGGAAAGGACTGGGCATCAGCAGCCCGATGACAGCCCAGTACAAAAAAACAGCGCCATAACAATCTCTCCTATTCGTTGGAGATATATGAACAATGATTTAAAAAATTCTCAAGTATGGATTCTAAATCATCTTTAAAATCGTTCTGGCAGGTCAGTTCCGCACAGACAGCGCTGTTTCCAAAAGCTGCAAAAGCAGATATGCCCCGGGCGTAGGGATTATCTTCACTGCGGCACTGGTAAGCAACCACTGTGTAAGCCTGTTTTTGAAAAGTCATTTCTTTTTCTTCTAAAATGTCATAATTAGTTTTTGCAGCTTCTAGCCAGGTATTCATATAATCTTTGGCGGCTTCATTGGTTTTGGCTTCTCCCATCAGAAGATAAAGGCTGGCATCGTATAAATCTACAATGTTTCCATCTTTGTTTTTGTAGGGTTGGGCGTTGCCTATCCCCCAGGATGCATAGTACAGGCCGTCTGCAGCCAAAGCGCTGTTGTCGTCAATGAGAACAAGACGGTTATCAGTATTTTTTACTTCCAGACTGCTGCCCATCGTAAGATGTGTTTTATTTTCTACAGGTTCTTGTTCCGGCTTCGGGGAGAAGGGAGCGCAGCCTGTCAGCAAACAGATCAGGCAAAACAGCAGAACATAATTTTTTAATTTCATAACGAATCCTCCTGTGCGATTTGATTTATTCTTCGAAGTTTTCCCGTGTGGTTCCTCCCCAGGCATAAGTGACGGGCAGGCAGACCAAAGGCGGCTTGGGCATCATGTTTTCCTGGAGCAGCAGTTCCACGCACATTTCAGCAATGTCGGGCAGGGGCTGCACAATGGTAGAGCAGATATAATCCTGATCACCGAACATGCGGATGCCATCGAAGCCGATCACCTGCACGTCTTCAGGGACTTGCTGATGCAGTTTGTCCAATATCTTTAAAACAGACCAGGCAACATTGTCTGTAACGCAGAAGATGCCGTCGAAAATCAGTTTTCCGTTTTGGATATGGTCTTTTAAAAATTTCTCGAATTCCTCAAAAGAATCTCCGTCATTTAATATTTTCATTTCATAAGTAAGGCCTCGGGCCAGGCAGCCGTTTTCAAATCCGGATTTCCGTTTGTTGGGTTCGTTGCTCAAAGAAGAGCCAATTCGCAGAAAAGCCACATGCTTACAGCCTAAATCAGCCAGTTTTTCAGCGGCAAGCTGTCCTCCGGCAAAATTATCGCTGGCAACACAGGGGATGTTAGGCCCCATAGAACGGTCAATGGAGACAAATGGAATGTGTTCATCCACCAAAAGATTCGGATTATAAGTCAGCCCTATGATGCCGTCTACTTTATTCTGCTGCGCCATTGTGACATATTCCTGCTCCTGGCTTAAATCAAAGTCTGTAGAGCACAGCAGCATGCGGTAATTCCTTTTTAAAAGAGACAGATTAATATAGTAAGCCAGAGACGAAAAAAAGGGGGTTTTGGTATTGGGAATCAAAAGGGCGGCAGTGTAAGTTCTGCTTGATTTGAGTCCCTGGGCGTAACTGTTCACCTGGTAATTTAATTTTTCAATGGCGGCTTCCACCCGGAGGCGGTAAGTTTCTCCCACGGGCAGCCCGTTTACTACTTTGGAGACAGTGCCCAGAGCGACGCCGGCTTCTTTTGCCACGTCTTTCATAGTGGGGACAGTCGTTTCTTTTTTCATTGTATATTCCTTTCTCATGACAATTATTTCAGATTGTTTTTTCTATGCCGTTATTATAATGGATAAAAATGAAAATGTAAAGAGAAAATGTGAAAAATATAATGAAACGTTACATGAAACTTAGAAAATGGAAATATGTACAAAAATAGCAAAATATATTTGGTATAAATAACGAAAAGTATCAGTATTCACAATAAATAAACAATACATTGTTGACTTGGGAAAAAGATAATGGTATATTTTAGTTACAGATAAAATAACGTTTCATGAAAAAAAGTGCGCACGATGGAACGAATATCCAGAAAAATAGATTATATTTCATGAAATTCTGGTATCTGAAAGAAAGGAGAGTAAATCATGAAAAATCGAAAAACAGCCGCTTCCGGCTCGATCATTGCAATGAGCGGGAAGCCCCTGAAAAAACGTATCATGGACAACTGGCAGTTATATGCAATGCTTTTAATTCCTGTAATACTGACTATTATATATAAGTACATACCAATGTATGGAATACAGATTGCCTTTCGGGATTACAAAGCCAGCCAGGGAATGTTCGGGAGTGAATGGGTGGGGTTGAAATGGTTTCAGCGTTTTTTTTCAGCGCCCACCTGTGTGAGAATGCTGTCAAATACCCTGTTGCTGAGTCTGTACAGCCTGTTATGGAGCTTTCCGATTCCCATTTTTCTGGCATTGATGCTGAATCAGGTAAGGTTTCAAAGGTTTAAGCGGGTTACCCAGACGATACTTTATGCGCCCCATTTTATTTCCACCATGGTAATCTGCGGTATGATCCGGATTTTTTTAAGTCCCTCCGGCGGGCTTTTAAATCTGATTCTCGGAAGCAGCGTTGACTTTCTGACAGAATCTTCGGCCTTCCGAAGCATTTATATCGCTTCCGGCATCTGGCAGGATGCAGGATGGGGAATTATCGTTTATATGGCCGCCCTTTCCAACGTTGACATGTCTCTGTATGAAGCGGCGAAAGTGGATGGAGCTTCCCTGTTTCAGCGGATTATCCATATTGACATTCCGGAGCTTAAGTCCATTATGGTGCTGAATCTGATTATGAGCGCGGGAAATCTGATGAATGTGGGATTTGAGAAGGTATGGCTGCTGCAGACAGATTTGAACAAAGCCACCAGTGACGTGATTGCAGTGTATGTGTACCAACAGGGTATTGAAAACGCCAAATACAGTTATTCCACTGCGGTGGGGCTGTTTAATACGGTGGTTAATATTATTCTGCTGATTGCAGTCAATAAGATTGCAGGCAAACTGTCTGAAGATACGAGTTTTGTTTAGGAGGTGCGGTATGAAAGCGAAAGCAAAAACAGGAAAATTATCAGGTTTTTCAGAACGAACCAGCGATATCATTCTGGTGGTGATATGTGTCATTATTTTATTGATTGTTGCCTATCCCCTGTATTATGTGCTGGTGGCATCTGTGTCAGATCCTTATGACGTGTATGCGGGAAAAACATTTCTTTTGCCCAGTAAATTTTCATTGGAAGGGTACAAAGCGGTTTTTGCAGATCCCAATATTCTGACAGGGCTGCTGAATAGTTTTAAGTATACTGTTATCGGCACAGTTTTTTCCGTGGTGATGCTGTATCTGACAGCATATCCCCTCAGTGTGAAAAATCTGCCAGGCAGAAAGTTTTTCAGTATTTTCTTTATTATTACCATGTATTTCGGCGGGGGCCTGGTTCCTACTTATCTGATTGTAAAGGAAACAGGGCTGATTAACAACATGTGGTCGCTGTTTTTGCCGGGAGGCGTTGCAGTTGGAAATATGATTATCATGCGGAACTTTTTTGAGAACAGCATTCCCAAAGAAATGATCGAGGCCGCAGAGATTGACGGCGCTTCCAAATGGACTACCTTTATCCGTATTGTTGTGCCTTTGAGCCGTTCCATTATGGCGGTTATGGTGGTGTTTTCCATGGTTGCTTACTGGAATGACTGGTTTACGTCAATGATTTACCTGCCGTCTCCGGAGCAGGCGCCGCTGCCTTTGGTTCTTCGAAATATTCTGATTAAAAGTTCTGCAAGCGCAAGCCAGGCCAGCGCCATATCCGGCGGTTATGCTGAACTGAACAAGATGACGGAAATGATTAAATTTTCATCTATCATAATAGCGGCCGCTCCGATGCTGGTGATTTATCCCTTTGTGCAGAAATATTTTGAAAAAGGCTTTATGGCAGGTGCGGTAAAAGGCTGATTGCAGCCTGGAATTTATATGGCGGGTAATTCTGGAGTTTATAGACTGCGCATAAAATTAATGCAGTTTAGAGGTTTTAATTGCCCGGAGGGTATCAAGAAGAAAGGAAGTCATGTTATGAGAAAAAGAGGATTGCTGAAAAGGATTATATCCTGTATGCTGATGGCGGGAATTGGACTGTCTATGACAGCATGCGGCAATGATTACGGAAACCATGAAAAAGGGGTTGCCAATACAGACACCTCCCAGACTGATTTTTCAATTATGGGAGGAATGGGAGCCCTGAGCGTCAGTTATGATAAGAAGCCGATATTAAATCAGCTTCAGGAAGAAGCAGGGATTCGCATTGACTGGAATACCATGAGTGAATCTCTGGCAGAACAGGTCAATATCCGGATTGCAGGCGGGGATCTGCCGGATGCGTTTATTGCAGTGGGATTTAACAACTATGATATTTCCCGCTATGGGGATGACGGAACTTTTATCGACCTGTCTCCGTATCTGACCGAGGAATATATGCCGAATTTGTGTAAGATTCTGGAGGAAAATCCTGATATCCGCCGGGCAATCACCATGGATGACGGATACATTTACGGACTTCCTTCCGGAGAGCGCATGGGAACTGCCGGTATAGGAGCCGAGGAAGATTACAGTATCTATACCATTCCCCAGTTTTCCATGATAAATAAAGCGTGGCTGGACGAATTGGGACTTGAAGTGCCGACAACGCTGGACGAGCTTCATACAGCGCTGAAAGCGTTCAAAGATAATGATATGAGTGCAAAATATTATGGCAACGCTCCGGGAAGCACTATTCCTATGAGTACAGGGTTTGATCAGTGGTGCTGGGGGCAGAATATTTTTTATGCAGGCTTTGGGTTTACTAACTGGCCCAACGATGTGTGCAATGATCTTGTACTGAATGAGGATGGGAAAGTGGAATTTGTCTGCACTTCAGATGAATATCGGGCTGCGCTGACATATTTTCATGACTGGTATGCGGAGGGGCTGATGGATGTGGAAATGTTCAGTCAGGATGACACCCAGCTGATTTCCAAATGTTCTCAGGGGTATGTGGGTGTTTCCACCTGGTGGTATATTGAGGAGTTAATGGGAGATTATGCGAAGGATTATGTGTTTCTTCCGATTTTGGACGGCCCGGACGGCACGCACAATGTGACAGTGCGCACCGGAGGTCCAATCAGCAGCGGGAACCTGAATATTACCAAAGCCTGCAAGAGTCCGGCAAACCTGCTGAAATATTTTGACAAATGGTATGCGCCGGAAAATGTGATGCAGCTTCATTACGGGTCCATCGGCTCATACTTTACAAAACAGGATGAAAATGGCGTATGGCTGAGCATTACTGATGAAGAATCCCGGGAGAAATTCGGAAAAAGTGCAGGAGAATTGCGGGGAGAACAAGAAGTATACGGGCCTAAACTTATTCTCAGTGATTATTATCTTACCACTTTCAAAATGGAAGATCGGGCAATAGAAAGGCTGACAGATTTGAATGAATTCTGGATGCCCTTTGTGGACAGCTCTGTGACTTATCCGGTGGACTGCGTGTTTACCGGGGAAGAGCTGGATGATATAGACTGGTACAAGGCGGATTTTGAAAGCGCAGTATCCGAACAGGAGGGCCTATGGCTGAAAAACGGAGGGCCTGACGATGCAGAATGGGAAGCCTATGTGGAAAAATTGAAGAAAAAATGCGGTATGGATAAGCTTTTAAAAGTATATCAGGAGGCATATGACCGGTATGCCGGAATAGCAAGTGAAGAATAGCAAATAGGGAGGGTTTCGAAGGTATGAGCCAGACTTTACGTGATGCACGGAGATATGAAGAAATAACAGAAAAAAGGATTGAAGCAGAAGAGAAGCCGGGATTTCATTTGGCTGCGCGGGTGGGATGGATGAACGATCCCAACGGGTTTTCCTTTTATGGGGGTGAATATCATCTGTTTTACCAGTATCACCCCTACAATTCCCATTGGGGCCCCATGCATTGGGGACATGCAGTCAGCGATGACCTGCTGCATTGGACTTATCTTCCGGCAGCGTTGGCGCCGGATACCATATATGACGAAGCGGGGTGTTTTTCTGGAAGCGCTGTGGAGCTTTCGAATGGCAGACAGCTTCTGATGTATACAGGTGTACATAAGGAGATTCAGGCGGATGGCGGGCTGCGTGAAGTGCAGACTCAATGCATTGCCATTGGAGACGGAAGGGACTATGAAAAGTATCAGGGAAACCCGGTGTTGGATGAAAAAGATCTTCCGGATGGCGGCAGCAAATATGATTTCAGGGACCCGAAAATGTGGAAAGCGCCGGATGGAACCTTCCGGTGTGTGGTTGGAAACTGTGCGGCAGAAAGGGATGGGCAGATTCTCCTTTTCAGCAGCAGGGATGGACTGGACTGGAAGTACGAGAAGGTTCTGGCAGTCAATCACGGACGTTTTGGAAAAGCCTGGGAGTGTCCCGATTTTTTTGAACTGGACGGGAAGCAGGTGCTTCTGACAAGCCCCATGGATATGCTTCCCAAAGGACTGGAGTATCACAATGGCAACGGAACCCTCTGTCTGATTGGAACTTATGATGAAACGAAAGAAGTTTTTACGGAGGAGCAAAATCAGGCGGTAGATTACGGCATTGACTTCTATGCGCCTCAGACCCTTCTTGCGCCGGATGGCAGAAGGATCATGGTTGGCTGGATGCAGAACTGGGACACCTGTAATCTGCATTCTCCGGAACAGCCGTGGTTTGGACAGATGAGCCTGCCCCGGGAGCTTTCGGTGGTGGACGGAAGGCTGCTCCAGAAACCAATCCGGGAACTGGAAAACCTTCGCGGGAAAGAAGTAAAGCACGAAAATGTTACTTTTTCAGGGCTCACAAAATTAGACGGAATCCAGGGAAGGAAAATTGACATGGAACTGTCTGTCCGTCCCCTGGATGAAGAGAATATGTATCGGAAATTTGCAGTCCGGTTTGCCCAAAATAATACTTACCACACTGCGGTAAGCTTTCGTCCCCTGGAATCCATTGTAAAAATAGATCGGAAGTTTTCAGGGAGCAGAAGGGCAATCATCCATCAGCGACGCAGCCGGGTGAACAGCAGGAACGGAGAAATCAAATTGCGGATTATCCTGGATACGTTCAGTGCGGAAGTGTTTGTCAATGACGGGGAACATGTATTATCTGCAACTATTTATACTGATAAGGAAGCGGATGGCATTTCTTTTCTTGCGGACGGCGTAGCCACTATAGATGTGGTGAAGTATGATTTGCTGATGGAGGAACGGAAATGAAAGGAACGGATGTAACGGCATTGGGGGAACTGCTGATTGATTTTATTCAGAATGATGAGAGCAGACAGGGGAATCCTATCTTTGAGGCAAACCCAGGCGGAGCGCCCTGCAATGTGCTGGCGATGCTTGCCGGGCTTGGGCACAGGGTATCCTTCGTCGGGAAGGTCGGAAAGGATTCCTTTGGGAGCTGGCTGAAGGATGTTATTGGGGATGTAGGAATTTGCACGGATCATCTGTATATGGATGATAAAGTGCACACAACCCTGGCGATGGTACATACCTTTTCCGATGAGGACAGGGATTTTTCCTTCTACCGGAATCCCGGGGCTGACATGATGCTGACGGAGGAAGAAGTTCCGGAGGAAATCATCCGGGATTCTAAAATATTCCATTTCGGGACTCTGTCCATGACTCATGAAACTGTGCGGAAAGCAACTCAAAAAGCAATCCGTATTGCAAAAGAGGCGGGCGTCCTGATTTCCTTTGATCCGAACCTTCGGCCGCCCCTGTGGGAAACATTGGAGGATGCCAGGGCACAAGTGATATATGGCCTTGGGCAATGCGGCATCTTAAAGATTTCTGACAATGAAATCCAATGGCTGTCAGGCAAAGAGGATTTTGCAAAAAGGAGTGGAGTGGGTGAATGAAAGTTTTCAGATTCCGCTGATTCTGGTTTCTATGGGCCGGGCATATTACAGGGGGAAAATGGTGGAAGTAGAGCCGTTTTTGCAGGAAAATACCATAGAGGCAACAGGTGCTGGGAGCTTCCCTGATTACCACCAGAAAGGGAGCCTTGCGGGTAATGCCGTCTAAGGAAGAGGTTTTTCGTAATATGTGTTCACAAAAGTAGACGGCGCTGTTGTGCAAAAACAAAAGGATTCGCAGTGACATAAGCGCCGGAAGAATAAGAGCAGAGCGGTAGATTCGTAAAATGATTTGCCGCTTTGCTCTTTTTGTGTGCAATTATTTTCAGAGGCGCTTTAGTAGTGTGTTTTTTGATTGGTTCATGCGGTATAACTGTTTCAAATCTGTTAAATAATTTCTTTCACCAGTTTACAACTATTATAAATAGTGCTCCTTTTGCTGAACAAGGTATTTCAAGGCCCTCATAAGGGCAGATGATTTTATTATACTTTCGCTTTTTTTCACGAAAGTGGCAAAAAATACCTCCTGCCTGATCCTCTCGCTGAGCACAAACCTGAAATCCTGTATGCTTTTCCTACGGTACTTTGAAAATGCTTC
>NZ_JBQIOP010000028.1:0-53373 GCF_056822245.1 Petralouisia sp.
GAAAGTATGTGAAAACTAAGGAACCGCCGTATACGGAACCGTACGTACGGTGGTGTGGGAGGTCGGTAGATAAAATAATTATCTACCTCCTACCCGATTTCACAGGAAAGTGCGTCCTGTGAAATAAAAACGCTCCGCGTGGATCGCACTGCGGCGGTAAGGAATTATGCTGCAGAAGCAACCCGCCGCAGGCGGAAAATCCTGCTTTGCAGGATTCTTTTTTAGGAGGAAATTTTCATGAGAGAATATGCAACACAGATGGAAGCAGCCCGCAGGGGCATTGTAACAGAAGAACTGAAAAAAGTAGCTGCAAAAGAGCGGATGACGCCGGAAGAGCTGATGCCGTTGGTGGCAGAGGGAAAAGTGGCAATCTGCGCCAATAAGAATCATACATGTATCGATCCGGAAGGAGTAGGCTCCATGCTGCGCACCAAAATCAACGTGAATCTTGGGGTATCCAGGGATTGCAAGGATTACGACGTGGAAATGGAAAAGGTTATGGAAGCAGTCAATATGGGGGCTCATGCCATTATGGACCTGTCGTCCCACGGGGATACCATTCCATTCCGGAGAAAACTGACCTCAGAATGCCCCGCTATGATTGGAACGGTGCCGGTGTACGATTCTGTCATTCATTATCAGAGAGATCTTGCCACATTGACGGCTAAGGATTTCATTGATGTGGTCAGGCTGCATGCAGAGGACGGCGTGGACTTTGTAACGCTTCACTGCGGCATTACCAGAAAAACCATTGATCAGATTAAAAAACATAAACGGAAAATGAACATTGTATCCAGAGGGGGCTCTCTGGTATTTGCCTGGATGAGCATGACAGGGGAGGAAAATCCCTTTTACGAGTATTTTGACGAAATTCTGGAAATCTGCCGGGAATATGATGTAACCATTTCTCTGGGAGACGCCTGCCGCCCGGGCTGTCTGGCGGACGGCTCGGATGTGTGCCAGATTGAAGAGCTGGTGCGTCTGGGCGAATTGACCAAACGGGCCTGGGAGCAGGATGTGCAGGTGATGGTGGAAGGGCCGGGACATATGCCGATGGATCAGATTGCAGCCAATATGAAGATGCAGCAGACTATCTGCATGGGCGCGCCCTTTTATGTGCTCGGGCCCATTGTGACAGATATTGCGCCGGGATATGATCATATTACCTCAGCCATCGGCGGAGCCATTGCAGCCCAGAATGGCGCAGCTTTTCTGTGCTATGTTACGCCGGCGGAGCATTTGGCGCTGCCCAACGTGGAAGATGTAAAGCAGGGAATTATGGCTTCAAAGATTGCAGCCCATGCGGCAGACATTGCAAAGGGCGTCAGAGGGGCCCGGGAACTGGATGATAAAATGGCGGATGCCAGGCGCGCTCTGAACTGGGAGGCTCAGTGGGAATGCGCCATGGACCCTGAAACAGCAAAGAAAATTCGGGAGGACCGGAAGCCGGAGCATGAGGACACCTGTTCCATGTGCGGAAAGTTCTGTGCTGTAAGGAGCATGAATAAAGCGCTGTCCGGAGAATATATTGATATATTATAACAGGAGGGCATATGAAGGTAAATATTAGAAAACTGGCAGTTGCAGGCATGATGACTGCCTTAGGCGTCAGCCTGTCAGCATTTTCCATTCCCATCGGGGCTTCCAGATGTTTTCCCATCCAACATCTTTTAAATGTACTGGCCGGGGTGTTTCTGGGACCTTCCTATGCCGTGGGATTTGCCTTTTCCACCGCTCTGATTCGGAATCTGATGGGAACCGGAAGCCTTCTGGCATTTCCGGGCAGCATGGCCGGGGCTTTTCTGGGAGCTGTGCTGTTTCGGTATACGGGAAAAATATGGACGAACTTTTTGGGAGAAATTATGGGTACAGGAGTTATCGGAGGAATGCTCTGTTATCCGGTGGCCAGTTTGCTGTTGGGAAATCAGGAAGCTGCGCTGTTTACGTATGTGCTTCCCTTCTTTATCAGTACGGCCGGGGGATGTGTGCTGGCGGCAATTTTGCTGGGCGCCATGTACCGGTCCGGCACAGTTTCTTATCTGCAGGGAATACTGAAAGGGGCAGAGCAGTGAAAGCGAGGAATCCGGGAGAAAATTTGTTTGAATACGCGCCGGAGCAGATAGCGGAAGTATTTGTGAGAATCCGGGCCCGTAACTATCTGGTTCATATGATTCCCAATACGGTGTCCGCTCCTCTGTGCGCCGACGGTCTGGCTGCGTTGGGAGCCCGGCCCCTGATGGCGGTAGCTGCAGAAGAAATGGCGGAAATTGTATCTCAGGCGGACGGCTGCGTGATTAATCTGGGGCAGATGACGAAAGAAAAGCAGAAAGCAGCCAGGATCGTGCTGAAACAGGCGGCAGAAGCAGGCCGGCCTCTGGTGTTAGATCCGGTGGGGTGCGGAGCCTCCCGGTTCCGGATGCAGGCAGTGCAGCAGCTTTTGGCGCTGCCCTGGCAGGGAATCCTTAAGGGAAACCGCTCAGAACTGTACAGTATTCAGCAGCAGAAATTAACCAGAGAAGGGATAGATTCTTTAGAGGAACGTTCCCTGCTCCATCAGATTTCCACGGGCAGGGTATATCTGGTTACCGGAGAAACCGACGAGATTCTCTGGAAAGATAAAATGATACAGATTCCCCACAGGGCAGCGAGCCATTGGAACATGGTAGGCACCGGATGCCTGGCAGGAGCAGTGACAGGCGCATGCTGCTGCGCAGCCGGAGAAATGTGCAGAGAATCTATGGGGAAGATATCTTTGGAATCTCTGAAATTAGCCGCTGTATCAGCAGCTTTGGGTATGGCATTCGCACTGGAGCAGGCAGGAGCAGCCGAAGGATACGGGACAGCCAAATCCGCGCTGCTGAATGCCCTGGGACAGCTGTCAGCCAAACATTTTTCAGACTGGCTGCAGACTCTGAAATAAAAATTATGACCTGAAATAAAAAGCAAACCGTAACGAAAGGAGATCGCAATGAAAAAGTGGCTGTACCTGATTGCAGACTTTTCTTATGGAGAAGCCAGAATAGAAGCCGCCCTGAAAGCCGGCATAGATTATATTCAGCTGCGGGAGAAGGACATTTCTTCTGCAGAATATCTGCTGCGGGCCAAAAGAATGCGGGAAATAACCGATAAATACCGCACCAGGCTGATTATCAACGATCGGCTGGATATCGCCCTGTTAAGCGGGGCAGACGGAGTCCATTTGGGACAGGAGGATGTTCCGGTGAAGGACGCCAGAAAGCTTCTGGGTGCCCGGGGAATCATCGGAGCCACCGCTAAAACGCCGGAGCAGGCAAAACAGGCCATGGAAGCCGGAGCGGATTATCTGGGCAGCGGCGCATGGTTTTTTACAGAGACAAAGAAAGATGCCGTTCCCATTTCAGAGGAGACATATCTGCAGATTCTGCAGTCCGCGCCCATTCCAAATGTGGCAGTGGGAGGCATTAATGCAGAAAACGGCAGAAAACCCCTTTCTCTGGGAGCCGGCGGCCTGGCAATTTCTGCAGGGATACTGAAAGCAGAGGACCCGGAAGCGGAAGCCCTTAAGATACGGCAGCTGTTAGAGCAAAGAGAATCTGCAGAAACGGAGGACTGAAGGTGAAAACAGTGCTTACAATCGCAGGAAGCGACTGCAGCGGCGGCGCCGGCATTCAGGCAGATTTAAAGACCATTGCGGCCCACGGCCTGTATGGAGAGAGCGTAATTACAGCGCTGACAGCGCAGAATACATTGGGGGTAGCGGATATTATGCCGGTATCCCCTGATTTTTTGGAAAAACAATTGGAATGCGTATTTACGGATATAGCGCCGGACGCTGTGAAGCTGGGTATGATTCCGGGAATTTCCCAGATGAAAGTCATAAAGAAAAGCCTGGAACACTGGCAGGCAAAGCATGTGGTGATGGACCCGGTGATGGTGTCCACCAGCGGCAGAAATCTGATGGAGCCGGAGGCTCTCGCTTATTATCAGAAAGAACTGCTGCCCCTGGCAGAGATTTATACCCCCAACTTGCCCGAAGCAGAACTGCTGCTGAAAACAACTGTAAAAACAAAGGAAGAAAGGGTTGCGGCGGCAAGGGAGTTTGCGTTACAATACAAAGGTGTGTTATATTTAAAAGGCGGCCATGACCAGCTTTTTGCAGATGATTTACTCTGTCTGGAGGGAGAGCCTCTGTGGATTTTTGGAGAACATATTGACAATCCCAACACCCACGGGACAGGATGCACTCTGTCTTCTGCTATTGCCTGCGGACTTGCCCGGGGGCTTGGAGCAGAAGAAAGTGTAAGGAAGGCCAAGGAATATATTACCGGGGCCATTGCAGACGGAATGAATCTTGGAAAGGGAAACGGCCCGCTGAACCATATGTACCGAATCAACCGCTGTCTGCCTGAAATTTAACAGGCGGTACAGAGGATGCTGAGCAGCGAAGAAACTGCAGCAGTGCATGATGGTGATTACAGGAAAGGAGATTTTGCAGATGAAGAAGAAATTGCTATTGTTTGGATTGGGAATCTGTCTGCTGTTTACTGCCTGTTCCGGGAAAAATGCAGCGGAAAATACAAAGCAGCAGGAAGAAAAAACAGATGATAAGCAGGAAACAAAGCCAGAGAAGGAAGAGGAAAAAGAAGAAAAAGAGGAAACGGACTTTCCGGAAGAAGCCGGCGTGGAATTGACCAAGGCTCCGGAAGTGTCGTTTGTAGATTATTCGAAAAATATTACCGATGAAAAAACGGGTACGCTGCTTCTTTCTGTTACGGAAAACTGCCCTGTGGTTTCCATTCCGGAGAATGAGGCTGCGGCCGAGAAAATAAATATGGCTTTTGATCAAAAGCATTCAGAAGCGCAGGCTTATATTGAGGAAGATACAGAACTGGCAAAAAACGCTTATGAGGGATTGTCAGAGGAGGAGAGGAAGGACTGGTCAGGCTACGGATACGGCGCCACTTACAAAATGGTCTATGCTTCTACCAGGATCTTGAGCATTGAAGCCCAGAATTATCAGTGGCAGGGAACGCCTCATCCCAATACCTGGACTTCTTCTTATTGTTTTGACGCCTCCACCGGAAAACTTCTGTCCCTGTCAGATATTTTTACAGACAAAGCAGAGGCCGGAAAAATAGTGGAAGAACATATTTTGAAAAAAATTACAGAGGACCCCTATAAAGACGGCTTGATGGAGGATTATGAAAGCTTTGTGCCGGATGTTCTGACAGAGGATGTATTTTACTTGAATGACAAGGGCCTGGTGGTGATCTGCAATCCCTATATACTGACTACTTATGCGGCAGGAATTATTGAGATTGAAGTGCCTTATGATGCATTGAAGGATGTAATGAACGAGAAATATATACTGGACTGATAAGGGAATCATTATGGAGAAATCGAATCTGACAACCTTGTGTTATGTGGAGCAGAACGGAAAATACCTGATGCTCCACCGGGTAAAAAAGGAACGGGATGTCAATAAAGACAAATGGATTGGAATCGGCGGACATTTTGAACCGGGAGAAAGCCCGGAGGAATGTCTGCTTCGGGAAGTGAAGGAGGAGACCGGTCTTACGCTGACCGGTTATTCTTTCCGGGGAATCATTACCTTTTCTGCAGCGGGATGGCCGGTAGAATATATGTGTCTTTATACCGCGGACAGTTTTGAGGGAACACTGACAGAATGCAATGAGGGGACCCTGGAATGGGTAGATAAAGAACAGGTGCTTTCTCTGAATATCTGGGAGGGAGATAAAATATTCTTCCGTCTGCTGTTGGAGGACGCGCCCTTTTTCTCATTGAAGCTCAGCTACGAGGGCGACCTGTTGACCCAGGCGGTACTGAATGGACAAAGACTGACCTTGTGATGCTCAACATAACAGATAGGGTTCTACGGCCCGCTTCCAGTGGTCTGCCAGCCGTTCCAGATTCCAGGCGGCATTGGCAGGACTGGTGGAAGGAAGTTTGTGTATGGCGGCATACCGGGAAAGATCTGCCGGCAAATGGGAGCTGCCGGAATCTGGAGATAAGCCTGCCAGTGAATGGGAGCTGCCGGAGCCTGCGGATGGGGCCGCCAGCATGGGCACCGTGTATTTTTTGTAAAGTTCACATGCTTTGCTGCCGTTTCCAAAGACTGCCTGAATGGAAGTCTGCCTCAGCAGGCCGGGAATGTCGGCAGGAACCACATTCCGGATGCTGCTGTCGGAAGAACCGATGATATCGCAGCTTAAAATAACGTCCCAAAGGGCGATTCCATGAGACAAAAGAAGATGCTTTTTCTCCGAAACAGACGAAGGAACCGGCTCGCCGGTTATGACCGCCAGAACCTTCCAGAACCGGTTCTGGGGATGGCCGTAGTAGAAATGCTTTTCTCTGGATTTTACAGAAGGGAAGGTGCCCAGAATCAGAATTCTGGAATCTTTCTGAAAAACAGGATCAAATTCATGGGTGAGCCTCTGATATTCTGACATGGGCAGTTCCTTTCTGTGTAGTTTTTTGTGATACCTGGCGCAACAGTCCTTTTACTCGCCGTGTTTTAATGAAAACCGGCTGATCAGTCCTTTTAAATTCTGTGCCTGGGCCGCCAGTTCTTCACTGGAGGAGGCGCTTTCCTGTGCAGTCATGGAATTAGTAGTAACTGCCACAGACATTTGTTCAAATCCTGTGTTAATCTGTTCAATGGCCGCTGCCTGTTCTCTTGCCGCTTCTGCAATCTCTGCAATAATGTCGTTGATTTCACTGGTATTGCTTACTACATGGGTAAGGGACTCGGCTGTCTCGTTGGCAATATTTGTGCCGTTTTCCACTGTTTCAATGGACTTCAAAATCAACTGGGCAGTGTTCTGCGCTGCTTTTGCGCTTTCTTCCGCAAGGCTTCGCACTTCCTCTGCCACAACAGAGAAGCCTCTTCCGGCTTCACCGGCCCGCGCCGCTTCAATGGCGGCATTTAATGACAGCAGGTTGGTCTGTTCTGCAATATCTTCAATGTTTCTGATAATGTCGCTGATCTTGGAAGATCCGGCTTTGATATCAGCCATGGCATTGATCATGGACTGCATCTGCAGGTTGCAGGTTTCTACGTTTTTCTCAGCTTCCAGGGAGCGGAGATTTGCCAGAGAGGCATTTTCTGCCGTAAGCCTTACCTGTTCGGAAACATTTGCAATGCTTGCGGTAAGCTCTTCTAACACGCTTGCCTGGTCGGTGGTGCTGTCTGCCAGGTTTTTAGCCCCCAGTGAGGTGCCGTCTGAGTGATCCGCCACAAGATCGGCAGCGCTGTTCATCTGCATCATGGTTTCATTGAGGGAGCCCACAATGGTGTCGATGGATTCCTTTAAGCTGACGAAATCTCCGGTGAAGCTGGCCTCTGTCTGAATGTCCAGATTTCCGTCCGACAACTGTGCAAGTACCCTGGTAATATCAGAGATATACAGATTCAGGCTTTGAATGGTCTCATTCAGGTTATTGGAAAGAATGGTAAGCTCATTTCCGGTGTTGATGATTTCAACCGGTGTTTTCAAATCGCCTTCCGCAAGCTTAACCAGACGTTCTGTGACAGAATCCACCGGATGAATAATGTCTTTGATTTTACGCGCCGTCAGGGAGATATTTACAGCTAAAAGCAGGATGCCGATGATACTGTTGACAAGTACGGAAATCAAAACGATAGATGTAAATTCCCGATGGGGCGCAGTAATAATCAGACGCCAGTCCCCGTGGCCTTTGACCGGGCAGTAAGCGGCAAACATACTTTTCCCGTTCTGGCGGTAAGTGATTGTGCCTGATTGCTCCGTGGAAAGGATTTTCTTGGTTGCCTTAGCCAGAGAAGGATTTTTCCCGTCTGTCTGGGTGACAGCATTGGACTGATCTGCAATTTTCTGCTGATCCTTATGGAAAATAACAGTGCCTTCTTTATTTATAATATAGGCGTGGCCTGTTTTTCCGAATGTGATTTCTCCGATTTTGTCATTGACGGAATCAACCAGATCCACAATATAGACAGTGCCCACAATTTTGTCGTCATTGTAAACCGGCGCGCCGCTGATAATAATGATATCGCCGTTGAGGCGGTTGATAATCGGCTCGCCCACAAAGACATCTCCTTTGGATGCTGTCTGGAAATGAAGCTGGTCGTTAAAGTCGAAATCCCCGTAATTGGAATAGCCCTGTCCGTTTAACTCCACAAATCCCACTTCATCATAGTTATTCTGGGAACGGACATTTTCCATGGCTTCTAATTTTTCCTCCTTGGAAGCGCTAGTGTCCCGGATGGTTTCTAAAGAAGCCACATTCAGCGCATTTACTTCCAGAGTGTGCAGCGTCTGCTCCACCGCGGAAGAGGTTGAGTTCAGCGCCACATTCGCCATTTCATGAAGCGTGTTCATATTGCTGAAATACATAAACACGCCGGATACAATAATCAGCGTAATGACTGACAGCAGAAACAGCCGGGTAACCTGGGTAACCAGAAGCTTCTGAAGACTCTGATCCTGATTCTGCTTCTTTTCCGGTTTTGCCGGGTTGGAAATCTGTTTTTTCATCTTTTTCATCTTTGGCCTCCTGTTTTTTATCAGTTCCTGGCTGAGTGAAACGCCGCGGCCCTACGAACGGAACTGTTCAAATTCTTTGAATTCAGAATAGCATTTCAGGGGTGTGCTGTCAATGTGAAATCTTGCTCAGGAAGTGTTTTTCAGCAGTTGCAAAGTTTGGAAAATCCCTATATAATCAAGCTGTAACGGAAGGGAGAAAAGCAATGGTAAAAAACAGAGGAAAACGGCTGACCAGATATGCAGAAGATTATGTGGTGTTTGATTTGGAGACTACAGGAGTTCGTCAGGGACTGGATCGGATTATAGAGATATCTGCCGTAAAGGTGCGGGGCCATAAAGTAACGGAAGAATATACAACACTGGTAAATCCTGAAATGCATATTCCGAAAGGGGCCACGGCAGTCAACGGCATTACGGACGATATGGTAAGGGATGCGCCGAAGATGAAAGAGGCGGTGGAAGGATTTTTGGCTTTTATTGGAAACGATATTCTGGTGGGCCACAATATTCATACCTTTGATTTGAATTTTATCTGTGACGCAGCCATGGAAACCCTTGGGGCAGAAGTGAAAAACGATTACGTGGACACCTTATACCTGGCAAGAAAATGCCTGCCGCAGCTGTCCCATCACAGACTGGTGGATGTGGCGGAGCATTTCGGGCTTAGCACTAAGGGAGCCCACCGCGCCCTGAACGACTGTATGATGAATCAGGGCAGCTATGAAGAACTGGGGAAAATCCTGCGGACCATGCAGCCGATATCTTCCGACGTCCGCTGCCCCCTCTGCGGTGGGGAGATGGTGAAGCGAAAAGGAAAATACGGGGAATTTTATGGATGCAGCAGTTTTCCAGGCTGCCGCGGGACCCGGAAATTATAGCGGCTTTCGGGATTGCCGCAGAGCCGGAAAAACATATAGTTTTCCAGGCTGCCGCGGAACCCGGAAATTATAGCGGAATTTTAGGCTGCCCCAGGACCGGGAAGATAGGAGAATATCATGTTTGGAAGAAAGAAAAAGCAGCATTCGGAAATACAGCCTTATAATCCCATAAAGCAGACGCCTGTCATCCGTGCCAGCATTTGCACCGGAGAGCAGGTGGCCGGATTTAAGGATAAAGAAAGCGGGAAATTTGAGGAAGCCATGTTAATCCGGGGCGAAGGGGATTTGCAGGAGTTCTGCAGCCGTTTCGGAGTAAACCGGGAAGATATTAAGAAAGTGTGGTAAGAGATGAAATCATTAGTGATTGCAGAAAAACCAAGCGTGGGCAGGGATATTGCCAAAGTGCTTGGATGCAGCAAAGCCGGCAATGGATTTATGGAAGGAAAAGACTATGTGGTAACCTGGGCCCTGGGCCATCTGGTGGAGCTTTCCGATCCGGAAAGCTACGGAGAACAGTGGAAAACCTGGAACATGGAAACGCTGCCCATGATGCCCCAGAAACTGGAAATCCAGGTGATAAAGAAAACCGGAAAACAGTACCAGACTGTAAAAACCCAGATGTACCGCAAGGATGTGGGCCAGATTATCATTGCCACAGACGCAGGCCGGGAAGGGGAACTGGTGGCCCGTTGGATTATTCAGAAAGCAGGGGTGAAAAAGCCAATGAAACGGCTGTGGATCTCTTCTGTGACCGATAAGGCCATCCGGCAGGGATTTGCCCATTTAAAGGACGCCGGGGAGTACCAGAAATTATACGAAGCCGCCGTAGCCCGTGCCGAAGCAGACTGGCTGGTGGGGCTTAATGCCACCCGTGCCCTTACGGTCAAGCATAATGCGCAGCTTTCCTGCGGCAGAGTACAGACGCCTACCCTTGCCATTATTGCCGGGCGGGAGGCCCAGATTCGGGGATTTAAACCCCAGCCCTATTACAGCCTGAAGGTAAAGGGAAACGGAATCTGGTTTCAATGGAGATCCGGGCAGAATCACACAACCACCGATTCCCGGGAGGAAATTGCCAGAATCAGCGATAAAGTGAGAAACAGCTCCGGCGTGGTGGAGGATGTGAAGAAAAAACAGCAGAAGTCTTACGCGCCCCTTTTGTATGATCTGACTTCTCTGCAGCAGGACGCCAACAGGCTCTATGGCTTTTCCGCCAAGCAGACTCTGGATTATATGCAGCGCCTCTATGAACATTATAAAGTGGTAACTTACCCCAGAACCGATTCCCGGTATCTGACCCAGGATCTTGTGGAAACGCTGCCGGAGCGGATCAGGGCATGCCGGGGCGGAATTTATGGGCCGGTCTGCGCGAAACTGCTGAAATCTTCTGTAAAGGGAAATAAATCTTTTGTGGATGATAAGAAAGTGTCGGATCATCACGCCATTATTCCCACAGAACAGGGCATCAGCCTCAGTGAACTGGAATACGGAGAGCGGAAAATCTATGAACTGGTGGTCTCCCGGTTTCTGGCGGTTCTGCTTCCCCCCTGCGAGTATGAACAGACGGAAGTGACCGTACTCTGCCAGGGAGAACGTTTCACAGCCAGGGGGAAAATCGTCCGTCATCCCGGCTGGCAGGAGATCAGAAGCCTTCAGAAAGAGGAAGGAGCCTTCCAGGACGAACCGGAAGAGGACGAACTGTGGGGCAAAGGCCGCAAGGAGGAAGTGTTAGAGCAGATGCCGGAATTTGCCAGAGGGCAGAAAATTCTGTTTGGAGAGGGGAGCATCAGCGAAGGAAAAACAAAGCCGCCGCTGCCGTTTACCGAGGCTACCCTGCTTGCCGCCATGGAAAATCCTGTGAAATATATGGAAAGCGCAGACAAAAGCCTGAAAAAGACATTGGGAGAAACGGGAGGTTTGGGAACAGTGGCCACCCGGGCCGATATTATTGAAAAACTGTTTCACAGCTTTATGCTGGAAAAGAGAGATCAGTATATCCATCTGACCTCTAAGGGCAGACAGGTGCTGGAGCTGGCGCCCCGCGGCCTGACTTCTCCGGAGCTGACGGCAAAGTGGGAGCAGGAGCTTTCCGACATTGCCTGCGGAAGAGCCAAAAAGAAAGATTTTGAGGCGAAAATCCGAAGCTATACGGCAGATATTGTCAAAGACATTGCAGCTTCCTCCAAAACATACCGCCATGACAACCTGACAGGAAAGAAATGTCCGGAGTGCGGCAAGCTGATGCTGGAGGTCAATCACAAAAACGGCCGGATGCTGGTATGTCAGGACAGGGAATGCGGCTATCGAAAGACTTTGTCGAAAATCACCAATGCCCGCTGTCCCCAGTGCCATAAAAAAATGGAACTGATCGGAGACGGGGAGCAGAGACGTTTTACCTGCGCCTGCGGGTATCGGGAGAAACTTTCCGCCTTTGAAAAGCGGAAAAAGGAAAGCGGCGGCGGAGTGTCCAAAAAGGATGTGAACCGCTATATGAACAAGATGAGACAGGAGGCAAAGGAACCGGTTAACAATGCGTTTGCCGATGCCCTTGCCAAAATAAAGTTATAAATAGTAAACCCTCATCATGCACTGAGTTCAAATTTCTGAACCATCTGATTCAGCATTTCCGCCTGGGAGGCCAATTCCTGGGAGGTGGCGGAGGTTTCCTGGGAAGCTGCGGAATTGTCCTGAATTCCATGGGCAATTTCCTCAATTCCCATGCGGAGCTGATTCATGTTTTCCGCCTGGGCCACTGCGCTGTCTGCAGTTTCTTTGATCATTTTATTCACGTTGCCGATGGCGCTGACGGATTCTTTCAGAGATTCCATGGCGCTGCCGGCAATGGCATTTCCTTTCCGGATTTCTTCCATAGAAATGCCAATCAGTTCCTTGGTGGTATTTGCCGCTTCAGAACTTTCTAACGCCAGTTTTCCGATTTCATCTGCAACTACAGCAAAGCCTTTTCCTGCTTCCCCGGCGCGGGCGGCTTCAATGGAAGCGTTTAAAGAAAGCAGGTTGGTCTGTGAAGCGATGTCCTCAATGGTCTGGATGATGCCCACAACCTGTTGGGAAGTTTCATGTATCTTGTCCATGGCGTTCATCATCTGTTTCATTTTTTCCTGATTTTCTTCAATGACGGCGGCAGCCTGTTCCGTTGCCTTTGCAGACGCTTCCGCCTCCCTGCGGCTGTTGTCCACCTGTTCAGCGACTGTGGCGGTGGTTGCCGTCAGCTGCTCAATGGAAGCGGCCTGCTGCTCTGCGCCTTCCGCCAGAATCTGGGAGGCGGATGCAAGTTCCGAAGCCCCCACAGATACGTGCTGGGAACTTTCATTGATTCCCACCATAACCTGATTCATGGAATCGGAAATATTTAAAAGGGCAGTTTTTATTTTCTGAAATTCTCCTGCGTAATCATTTTTCAGGCTGATGTTCAGATTTCCGTCGGCAACCTGTGACAGCACCTCCGCTGTCTCGTCAATGTATACAATATATTCCTTCAGACGGCTGACAGTTTTTTGGATGGACTGTCCCAGCTCTCCGATTTCATCCTGACTGGTAATATGAAGAGTTACATCCAGATCCCCGGCGGCAAGCTGCTGGGCCGTATGGTTCAAATCCATGATGGGCCTTGTGAGACTGGCAGAGCTTTTTCGGATACTGAATGCAATCAGGGCAATGCCTCCTGCGAAAATAAGAATCAGAGCCAGAACCATGGCAAACAGCGTCGCATAATATTCAGAGGACGGCAGGCTGCTCAATACGATATATCCGGTATCTCCGGCATGCTGCAAAAAGCCGTATTTAGGAGTTCCGTCTGTTTTGAATCTTAAAAATACATTTTTACTGGAAGCGGCTGCTTTGACAGCGTTTTCTGAGATGTTGATGTCTTTGATATTCTGCTGAATCATATCGTTCTGGGGATGGTACACAATCATGCCGTCTCCTGATAACAGCAGAATGTATCCTTTGCGGCCGATTTTATATTCACTCATGAGTTTTGTCATTTGATCCAGAGTGATATCCATGCCCACTGCGCCCAGAATATCTCCGGTCACATCGTCATACACCGGCGCGGCTGCGCTTAAAACCATTTTTCCATTGGTGGAATCCACATAGGGTTCTGTTAAAATGGTCTGTTTTGTTTCAATGCAGCTGTACCAGCTTCGGCCTGTAATGTCCCAGTCCTCCTCATTGGTCAGACCGTCAGACTGAAGAAAGGAGCTTGCGTCCAGATCGGAAATCCATACAGCCATAACGTTGTCGGAATCGGAGGCTGCAATATTTGCCAGATTATTTAAAACAGCCTCTTTCTGCGCTGCCTGGCTGATGTTGCCGCCGGCTTTTGTCTCTCTCATAACCTGCTTGATTTCCGGATTTGCGGCAAGCTGTTCCACGCTTTTTGTATATTGTTCCAAAAATCCGGTTAACTGGTTTGCAGTTGCCCTGGATTCCTGAATCAGTTCCGTTTTTCTTGCTGAAATGCTCAGCCATGCGACCATGCAGATTGCAACCGCAGCGATCAGCAGAAATACCAGAATAACGCTTCCGCCAATCTGACGGAGTATTTCATCTGCAATTCGTTTCTTTGAAATTGACGACTTCTTTTGTTGTTTCATAAAAACCTCCCAAATATAAACCAATCCATTCTGTTCTATGGTTTTATTATAGACCTATTTTCCGGTTAGCACAATGAAAATTTCAAATCTCTGAAATTGCAGATCAAAACGGAGCGTTGGCACTGGTTTATTCTCAGCAGCTGCAAGTACCATTTATTTCGTTGAAAGGGTACATAGAAGAACGGGCGATTAATATCGCTAATTATATAATTGAGGAAAATGCTACCGTAAAGCAGACAGCGAAGAAGTTTGGAATCAGCAAGAGTACGGTGCATATGGTATTACTCCGGCGGTTAAATATCCAGTATCTTACTTGCCCAAACCTTCATCTGCTTTGTTACATCAATGACATTGGATTTCAGAAATCCTTTCATATTTTCAGCGTCACATCCACATAAAACTCCGAGCCGCTGTTGGAAGCCTGTGCCGATCCACCGTATTTTTCCGCGGCGGTAGCGATGGAAATAAGTCCGGTTCCTTTCCCGCCATGCTTTGTGGAACGATAGCCATCCTTCCCCTTTTGTACCCTGCCGTCAAAACTGTTGGTGGAAACGATGTACAGCCTGTTGCCGTGGCGAAGCTCCGTGGTCAGACAGAAATAGCGCCTGTTTTCCGGTATGGTAAGGCATCCGTCAATGGCGTTTTCCATCAGGTTTCCAAACAGGGAGGCCATGTCAAGCTCGGTGGCAGGCAGAGGTTCCGGCAGCTCAATGCGCCAGTCCGTATCTATGCCTGCAGAAACAGCCATTTCGTAGTAATAACCAAACAGCGCATTCAGTGCTGCATTGGCGCAGAGATTTACAGGCGTGTTTTCAGAAAGGCTGATTTCATATTCTGCAAGGTGTGCCCGGATGTTGCCGATATCGCCTTCTTCCGCAAGGGCGGAAAGCAGGTGTACGGAATGGCGGAAGTCGTGGCGCAGCCTGGCAGTCTGGCGCATATGCTCCTGCAGTGTCCGGTACTGATGGGACTGCATCTCAAGGAGCTGAGTGTGTTCCTTGAGTCTGGCATGATCCAGTATGACCGTCGTACCCCAGTAGAAAAGCAGATAGATTGCTGTAAGGAATGCAAACAGACACCCCTCTAACAGTGGGAAAAGGTAGAACATACGCCCTGTATGGAGAGTGCGGTAGGACTTGGGGACAGCAAATATATTGAAGATAAGTAATATCGCAGACAATGCGACTGTCGAGTACCATATTTTGGGGAGGTTCAGGCAGTCAACCATCCGGAAAAAATATCGGCAGGCCGGCCATGCGAAAGAGGCTGCGACCAGGCAGGAAAGCCCAAGCCGGAAAAAAGCCGCTTCCATGGAGAAATCTGCAGCGCCCGACAATGGGTGCAGGTAAGAGTCAAAGGCATAGGCAAACTGCGCAGGGAAGGTCTGTACGGCACAGACGCCCACATAGACGGCAAGGCATTTTGACAGGCTGGCCGTTACGGTGCGGCGGTATAGGAAAAAGAACAGGATAAGGGACGGCAGGAGGATGACGTTTGCATCAACCCGCAGCATGGCACAGAGAAATGAGCAAAGAAAAGCGTATGGGAGCAGGACAGCCGTGCATAGTGCGGCCGTCTTAAATGGTGTATGCCTCATCTGGTTCTTCATTGTATAATAGCAGGATGCTGCAAAAGGCAGCAGTATCAAAAACTGTGGCAGCGCCGACAGCCATCTGTTCATATCCATGTTCGGTCTCCCTTTCTGATGCCGTTTGGCACAGAACGTCCGGCAAAGTGCGCCTGGCGCTCACGTATCTTCCTGAAATTGTAATCCCTCGCTGCCTGCTCAATTTTCAGGCGGTCCCGTACACGGATCGGAAACTGTGCACCATTTTCCAGTATGCAGCAGTTATCTCCAAATTCAAGGATGTAATCGGCATTTATGGTGATTCCTTTGTTGACGGGAAGAAAGCGGGCGTCTCTGCCGGTCAGATCCAAGAATTCCGTCATGGTCATGCGGCAGCGCAGCTTTCCCCCATCTGTAAGGACGATGTCAAGGTAATGTGCGTCTGTGGCAACGGATGCAACTTCGTCAAGGAATATCTGGACGGTTTTCCTGTCGCTTATCACCTCTATGTATTTCTGCGGCGGGGGAAGCACTCCCAGAATATCCGTGAGAACCCCAAAGATGCGCTGTGGAGAGAAAGGTTTAGTGATATATTCAAAGGCGTGGCAGGAAAAGGCGTCCGGCATAAAGTCCATACTGGAGGTTAAAAAGACGAGGACGCACTTGTTATCTAAGCTTCGCATCTTCAGTGCGGCTGCAACGCCATCTATGCCGTCCATGTATATGTCCATAAAGACGGCAGAAAAGTCACCGTTTTTAAATGCCTCAAGGAATGCCTCCCCATTTAAGAATGGAACAATTTCCATCTGACAGCAGCGCCGTGCGCCAAAGTCGCGGATAAGCTCTGCCATCTCGTCCAGACATTTCTGTTCATTATCCACTAAAGCGATCTTCAAATCGGTTTCACCTCAATTCCATATAAAAATCTAATATTAACATAGCACAAAAAAAGTCATTTTTCAAACCTGTCAAACATCAATTTTCAAATTATAAAAACCCGATTGATGTTCTTGCCAGAAAATTGACGTTCTTGCCAAAATGCTTTTTTTATTTGCCGGAAGATGTATAATAGGGAAAGTTTTGTACATATTGACAACGGCGTTTCATACGATACGTTCACAAAATTTAGGAGGAATTCTATGAAAAAAAGATTATTTTCTGTCATGATTATTGTATGTATGGCAGCTATACTTGCCGGCTGTGCAAAAGGAGGTGAAGCGGCAAAGTCTCCCGAAGATCTTTATCGGGACGCGGTCAGAGATGCGGCTTTTGCCGATGATGACGAAATATTGCCGTTGGTATCGCTTGTGGAAAGTGACCCAATGACTACATGGCAGAATGGCAAGGCACTGCTTCTTACCTGGCACAATTACCCTGAAAGTTATCCCGAGGGCGAAACAGTTACTATTCAGTGGGGGCCGGTGTGGGTGTTTACCGATAAAGAAATAGCCTCCCATGCTGAGGAATTGCAAAAGGCAGATGATGCAGAGGCACGGTTAAAGCAGATCATTTCCTTTGCTCCTGATTCTGAACATTCCACTGTAACAGGTCTTTGGGTAGACCCAAAAAACGTAAAGCGCCCGGCTTATCAAAGCGATCCAACCATTGAGGATATGTCCAACAGCTTTGATGAAAACGTTGATGAGGATTTTAAGTCCTGGTTTGATGATAACACGCTGTGGTCGTATTTTTATGGTGAATATCCGTGGACAAGGCTTGGATATACCTACGATTGGGCGGATAATGACACGGAATACGGAATGACGGAATTCATTGTGGAGGACGGCGCCCAGGTGACAGTGGAATTCACCGAAACTACAGAGGAATTTTTAAACAGAATTACTAATGACAAGGAAGAATAACAAAAGGCAGGGTTTGCTCATATGAATGGATTTATTATCATTATTCTGGCAGCTGTGGTTCTGGTCAGTGCTTATATGATTTATGGTCGCTATTTGGTAAAAAAGTGGGGAATTGATCCCGATGCAAAGACGCCCGCTTACACCGAAGAGGATGGGGTGGACTATGTGCCCGCAGACACAAATGTGGTCTTTGGCCATCAGTTTGCGTCGATTGCCGGCGCTGCCCCAATTACCGGCCCTATTCAGGCTGCGGTATTCGGCTGGCTTCCGGCATTGCTTTGGATTTTGATCGGCGGTGTGTTCTTTGGTGCAGTGCAGGACTTTGCCGCCATGTACGCGTCGGTAAAAAATAAAGGGAGATCCATTGGTTATATCATCGAAAAGTATATCGGCAGGACTGGAAAACGTCTGTTTTTGATATTTGTGTGGCTGTTTTCTATTTTAGTCATCGCTGCTTTTGCAGATGTCGTGGCAAGTACGTTTCAGGGATTTGATGAAAAAGGGGTGAAAATAGCAGCAGATGGGGCGGTGGCGACTACATCCATACTGTTTATTGTATTTGCGGTTGGGCTCGGATTTTTTCTGAAAAACACCAGTTTCCATGCAGGAATCAACACGCTTGCGGCAATTCTGCTATTGGTGGCTGCCATTGTGATTGGAATAAATGCGCCAGTTTATTTCAGCCGTGAGTTCTGGCTTATGTTTGTATTTGTTTATATTTTAATTGCCTGCGTTACTCCGGTGTGGGCACTGCTTCAGCCGAGGGATTACTTAAACAGCTATTTGCTGATTGCAATGATGCTTATGGCATTTATTGGAATTATTGTTTACCGTCCGGCAATGAATCTGGCGCCGTTTACTTCTTTTAGGCTCGTCAATGAAGAGGCGGGGACGGTCTCTTATTTGTTCCCGGTTCTGTTTGTGACGATTGCCTGCGGTGCGGTATCAGGGTTCCATGCATTGGTATCTTCCGGAACCGCTTCCAAGCAGATTAAAAATGAAAAGGCAATGCTTCCGGTATCGTATGGTGCAATGCTGCTGGAGAGCTTTCTGGCTGTAATTGCACTGGTCAGCGTTGGTTTTGCGGCAACAGCCGAAGGGCTTCCTGCGGGAACGCCTGCACAGGTATTTGCCACATCAATTTCTATTTTTCTGACAAAATTAGGGTTGCCGCAGAGTGTTTCGTATACGTTAATCACATTGGCGGTATCTGCGTTTGCTCTAACCAGTCTGGATTCGGTTGCCCGTGTGGGAAGGCTTTCCCTGCAAGAATTTTTTATGGAAGAAGACAGGGAAATGGGGCGGGCTGCGAAGGTATTTGGAAATAAGTGGACGGCAACCGTTCTAACCCTGGCGCTGGCATTTCTTCTTGCAAAAGTCGGTTATGAAAGCATCTGGCCGCTGTTTGGTTCTGCAAACCAGTTGTTATCCGCACTGGCGCTCATTTCCTGTGCCGTATTTTTAAAGAAAACCAAGCGTCAGGGTATGATGCTCTGGGGACCGATGTTTCTTATGATGGCTGTTACTTTCACGGCAATTGTTCTGAAAATCAAGGAATTGGTTACTTCTCTTTGCAGGGAGTTTGATTCTGGGAATGTGATTCAGCTTGTATTCGCCATTTTGTTGCTGATTCTGGGCGTCATGGTGGCGGCAGAAGGGCTGCAGAAACTCTTTTGTCCAGGCTTTCGGAAGCCCCAAGAAATAAAATCTGAAGATTCCGAGAAATTATAATACACAATTAAGGAGGAAAATTATGCTCAACAAGAAAAAACGTGCTGCCTGTGCCGCAATTTTGCTGGCAGCTTCTTCTGTTTTCTGCGCATGTGCGCAGACAAAACAGGACACTGCTGCAATTTCCAACAATGAAACAACCACTGAAAAATCAGCGGAAACTGTGATTGAGGAAGATATGTCAGAAGACAACGAAAAGGTTTCTTTTAACACGGATGTAAAAGATGCAACTGAATTCACGGCAGAAGCAAATAACGCCGTTTATGAGCTGCTGGACTTTTCCGATGAACAGGAGCGTGAGTTTGCACAGAAAGGTTTCCTTTCGGCTCCGGACAACCTTGTCATCAAGTCACAAGACGGAACCATAGTATGGAGTCAGGATGCCTATAGCTTTGCCAAGGATAACGATGCTCCGGATAGCGCAAATCCAAGCCTCTGGCGTAATACACAGCTCAATGCGCTTTATGGATTGTTTGAAGTGACAGATGGAATTTACCAGGTTCGGGGATATGATATAGCGAATCTTACGTTTGTCCGCGGAGAGAAAGGATGGATTGTATTCGACTGCACTACAGGCATAGAGACTGCTGAGGCAGGGCTTGCATTGTTCAGGGAGAAATTCAGTGATGCCAAAATCTCCGCTGTCGTCATCAGCCATGCCCATATCGATCATTACGGGGGCATCGGTGGCTTAGTAACACAGGAAGATCTGGCAGATCCCTCGCTAAGCCTGGAAGAACAGGCAGCCTCCGGTAAGACCCTCCTGATTGTGCCGGAAGGATTTGAAAAAGCAGTTATGGAGGAAAACGTCTTTGCTGGAAACGCTATGAAGCGCAGAAGCAATTACCAATACGGCTCACTTCTGGAAAAAGGGGAGCGGGGCAGTCTTTCCGTGGGAATCGGCCTTACTACGTCTGGCGGAACAACTTCATATTTATCTCCAACCTATGAGGTGACGGATGATATTTTTGAGGCAACGGTAGACGGCGTTGATATGGTATTTCAGCTCACCCCGGGTACAGAATCCCCGGCAGAAATGAATACATACCTGCCCGGGTACAAAGCACTCTGGATGGCGGAAAACTGCACTGGCACCATGCACAACCTCTATACACTGCGCGGTGCAGAGGTGAGGGATGCCAATGCATGGGCACAGTATATTATGGAAGCAAAGGCACAGTTTGGAGAGGAAGCGGAGGTTGTGTTCCAGTCGCATAATTGGCCGCATTGGGGCAATGACGTAATCAATGAATACCTTCTTAATACAGCGTCTGTCTATAAATATATCTATTCCCAGACGCTTCAGTACATCAATGAGGGCTATACTTCAACTGAGATTGCAAATATGATATCTTTACCCGCAGATTTGGAAAAGGTCTGGTACACACGTCAGTATTACGGCACATTGGAACATAACGTAAAGGCTGTTTACCAGAAATATATGGGGTGGTATGACGCAAATCCGATTCACTTGGATGAACTTGAGCCTAGTGAATGTGCCAGGAAAATGGTGGAATATCTGGGTGATACGGACGCGGTCCTCGCAAAAGCAAAGGAAGATTTTGACAAAGGCGAATACCAGTGGGTTGCCCAGATTACCAATACTATCGTCTGTGCTGATCCGAACAATGAAAATGCCCGTTACCTCTGTGCAGATGCTTTGGAACAGCTTGGATACCAGGCCGAATCCGGGGCATGGAGGAATGCTTATCTGACCGCCGCCTATGAGCTGCGCCATGGAACAGGCGGCTATCCTCAAACAAGCGCAGGAGGAACAGGCGCTACATCACTCGGCATGAGCACGGAGACAATGTTGGATTATCTCGGAATCTGTCTTGATGCTAAGAAGATGGAAGACCAGAATCTTACCATCCTTCTGCAAATCACGGATGAAAACAGCCAGTACCTTGTACAGATAAACCACGGCGTGCTTTTATATTCTAAGGATACACAGAGTGTAGAACCAGATGTAACCATCAAGACAAAACGCGTTGGTATTCTGGGAATTGCACGGGGGAGCAGTGAATTGATGGATGCTAATTTTGAATCTGTGGAAGGAAACAAAGATGTTATTGAAACGCTCACTGGAAATTTAGCAGAGTTCCCATCATATTTTAATATTATAGAGCCATAACAGCATGATAAAGCAGTGTGAATACGTAATCTGAATTTTGGTTCACGATCTCTTTGGTGGGAAATCCCCGTTATTTGCCGGCATGTGAAAATGCTGGCAAGCATCATCCTTGCAATGGCAACGATTTGTTATGATGACAATATTGTCAAAATAAGTGCCGGTGTCATAACTGAAGCTAATCCCTCATACATTATAAAAAAGCAATGTATGAGGGATTTTCGTTGAAAGGATATATAGAAGAGCGTGCCGTTAATATTGCCAATTATATCATCGAGGAGAATGCTACTGTGCGGCAGACGGCAAAAAAGTTTGGAATCAGCAAGAGTACGGTACATAAAGACGTAACAGAACGTCTTGCGCAGATTAATCCTGCCCTGGCGGCCCGGGCCAGGAAAGTTCTGGATGTCAATAAGTCGGAGCGGCATATTCGGGGCGGACTGGCAACCAGGGAGAAATACCTGCATCAGAAAGGAATTGTCTGAAAACATGGGAAAAGCATGGAAAGCGCGTCAGAAAAAAAGAATCATGGGAACTCTGTTTTTTTCTTAAGAGGTTAAAATACATCAATTAAAATGATTAAAATTATCACTATACAAGAGTGAAAATGTGTGTTAAGATAAAACCCGTGAAAAGCGAAGAAGAGGAAGAGTAGCTGCAAAGAAACCAGTGTCTTTCGTCTCTATGATCCCTTTTGAGAGCGGATGGTAGAGACGGAAGATTTTTTGGTTGAACCGGTTTTGCCTGTCTGCCCCCTGAAAATATAAAAATGGAGGACTGAGAATGAAGAATTTTGAGAAGTACGAAAGACAATATTTTATGCCGCCTGAAGTTACTTATGACTGGGTGAAAAAGGAATATATCAAAGAGCCCCCCATCTGGTGCAGCGTGGACTTGCGGGACGGGAATCAGGCATTGATTGAGCCCATGAGCCTGGAAGAAAAGCTGGAATTTTTCCAGCTGCTGCTGAAGGTGGGATTTAAAGAAATTGAAGTGGGTTTTCCTGCGGCTTCTGAGACAGAATATAATTTCATGCGGGCATTGATTGACCGGGATATGATCCCGGAGGATGTGACGGTACAGGTTCTGACCCAGGCCAGAGAGCATATTATCCGCAAAACTTTTGAAGCGGTAAAGGGCGCGCCCCATGCAGTGGTGCACCTTTATAATTCCACTTCCCTGGCACAGCGGGAGCAGGTATTTAAAAAGAGTAAAAAGGAAATTCTGGACATTGCAGTCAGCGGCGCCAAGCTGCTGAAAGAGCTTGCAGAAGAAACAGAGGGAAATTTTACCTTTGAATACAGTCCGGAAAGTTTTTCAGGAACAGAGGTGGATTACGCGCTGGAGGTGTGCAATGCAGTGCTGGACGTATGGCAGCCCACACCGGAAAAAAAGGCCATTATCAACCTTCCCACCACTGTGGAAAACGCCATGCCCCATGTTTTTGCAGGGCAGGTGGAGTATATGAGCAAGCATATGAAATTCAGGGAACATGTAATACTTTCCCTCCATCCCCACAATGACAGGGGCGTGGGAATCTGCGATGCGGAATTCGGCATTCTGGCAGGCGCAGACCGCATTGAGGGAACATTATTCGGAAACGGCGAGCGGACTGGAAATGTGGATATTGTGACCCTTGCGATGAATATGTTTTCCCATGGAGTTGATCCAGGACTGGACTTCAGCAATATGTCCAATATTGCAGAAACCTATGAACGCTGCACCAGGATGCAGGTTTCACCCAGGCAGCCCTATGCCGGAGAGCTGGTGTTTACTGCTTTTTCCGGTTCCCATCAGGATGCGATTGCAAAGGGCATGGCATGCCGGGAAAATCATCCGGAGGGCTCCTGGGCCGTGCCGTATCTGCCCATCGATCCAAAGGATGTGGGGCGTACCTATGATTCCGATGTGATCCGCATTAACAGCCAGTCCGGAAAAGGCGGCGTAGGATATATTCTGAAGCAGAATTACGGAATTACCATACCGGACAAGATGAAAGAAGAAGTGGGCTATACCGTAAAAGGGGTGTCAGACCATCGTCATATGGAGCTTTCTCCCCAGCTGGTATATCAGATTTTTGAGGAGCATTATGTCAGCCATACGCCTTATTTTCATGTTACAGAATGCCATTTTAAGCAGAAAAACGGCATTGTGGCAACTGCAGTTTTAGAGCATGGCGGCCAGAGACGGGACATTGCCGGCAATGGAAACGGCCGTCTGGACGCGGTCAGCAATGCATTGAAGCAGTATTTTAACATCAGCTATGAACTGTCTGTGTATGAGGAGCATTCCCTGTCCAGAGGCTCTTCTGCAAAAGCAGTGTCCTATGTGGGGATTTCCTGCAATAACCGTCTGTACTGGGGCGTGGGCATTGACGAAGATATCATCAAATCTTCCATAGAGGCTCTCTGTGTGGCAGTCAATAAGCTGGAGCCTATACAGCAGACGGAGCAGTGCCGGGATGAGCGGCTGAACCAGATTATGAATTATATTCAGGAGCATTACCTGACGGTGACTTTGGATGAACTGACAGAGAAAATGCATTTGTCCAAGCCATATCTTTCCAAATATATTAAGGAAAAATCTGGAAAGACTTTCGGGGATATTGTAAAGAATGTACGGATGAAAAAGGCCCGCACCCTGTTGAAAAATACCAGTATGACTGTGGAAAATATTGCTGACAGCGTAGGGTATCAGAATGTGGAGCATTTTAACCGGCTGTTTAAGAAAAAATACGGTATGACGCCGGTACAGTTCCGCAATTCCAGACAGGGAGGAAAAAACTTTGAATAAAGAAACAGTGATTGTCCTTGATTTCGGAGGGCAGTATAATCAGCTGATTGCCAGGCGGGTGCGTGAATGCAGCGTGTACTGCGAGGTAAAGCCGTATACAATAAGTCTGGAGGAGCTTCAGGCGTTAAATCCCAAAGGAATTATTTTTACCGGAGGGCCTAACAGCGTATATGAGGAAACCTCGCCCGGCTGCTCCAGGGAAATATTTGAACTGGGCATTCCCATTCTTGGCATTTGCTATGGTTCCCAGTTAATGGCCCATGTACTGGGCGGAAGGGTGAAAACGGCTCCGGTCAGCGAGTACGGCCGCACAGAGGTGGAGGTGGATACCAAAGACGTGATGTTTCAGGACGTTTCACCTAAAAGCGTCTGTTGGATGAGCCATACGGATTATATTGCCCAGGCGCCGGAGGGATTTCATGTTACTGCCCATACGCCGGTCTGTCCGGTGGCTGCCATGTCATTTCCGGAAAAGAGATTATATGCCGTTCAGTTTCATCCGGAGGTAATGCATACCGAAGAAGGCAGGCAGATGCTTGAAAACTTCGTTTACCGGGTCTGCGGCTGCACCGGAGACTGGAAAATGGATTCCTTCGTGGAAACTGCCATAAAGGATCTGCGGGAAAAAATCGGCGGCGGCAAGGTGCTCTGCGCCCTGTCCGGCGGCGTGGATTCTTCCGTGGCAGCGGTGCTGCTGTCGAAAGCTGTCGGAAAACAGCTGACCTGCGTCTTTGTGGATCACGGACTGCTCCGCAAAAATGAAGGAAACGAGGTAGAGGAAGTTTTTGGGGCGAACGGCGCGTATGAACTGAACTTTATCCGGGTCAACGCCCGGCAGCGTTATTACGAAAAATTAAGAGGCGTCACAGAACCGGAAGAGAAACGCAAAATCATCGGAGCGGAATTTATCCGGGTCTTTGAAGAAGAAGCAAAGAAAATCGGCGCGGTAGATTTTCTGGTTCAGGGAACGATTTATCCCGATGTGATTGAGTCCGGTCTTGGCAAGTCCGCTGTGATTAAATCCCATCACAATGTGGGAGGCCTGCCGGATGTGGTGGAGTTCAAGGAGATCATTGAACCTCTGCGGATGCTTTTTAAAGATGAAGTGCGTAAAGCGGGACTGGAGCTAGGCATCCCGAAACACCTGGTATTTCGTCAGCCCTTCCCGGGCCCGGGCCTTGGCGTCCGCATTGTGGGAGAAGTTACAGAAGAGAAGGTAAAGATTGTCCAGGAAGCAGATCACATCTACCGGGAAGAAATTGCCCGGGCGGGACTGGAGCAGAATTTGGGACAGTATTTTGCAGCGCTTACAAATATGCGTTCCGTGGGAGTGATGGGGGATTTCCGAACCTATGATTATGCGGTTGCGCTGCGGGCGGTGAATACCTCTGACTTTATGACAGCCGAAGCTGCACAGATTCCCTGGGAGGTATTAAATAAGGTTACAAATCGGATTGTGAATGAGGTGAAGGGGGTTAACCGGGTGCTGTATGACTGTACGGGGAAGCCGCCGGGGACGATTGAGTTTGAGTAGTACGCGGTAGGCTAAAAAGCCTTTATTTACGGGCTTTGTCGGCATCGATGACTCTGGATTGCATTATTATTGCATTTTTATATTTTCCTGTGATACGACGCAGTAAACTGGTTATGTGTATAATCAGCGATGCTTTCGGTAGCAGGAGTGAAGTTAATAACTCCGCCTAACAGTTTGGCAACCTCAAAGTTGCTGTTAGGATATAGATGTCCATAGGTCCCTAAAGTTGTCTGGATTTTTTCGTGTCCCAGACGGTCTTTGACGATCAATGGATTCACCCCCATGCTGATTAAAAGTGCTACATGTGAATGTCTTAATGCATGGATTTTAATGCGGTGAACACCGGCAAGCCCTGCCAGCTTTTCCAGGGCTCTTGGCAGGGTATGCTTGCTGGTGGGAATCCCACTATAGCTCAGTACAAAATTACAGTCTTTCAGAACTTTCTTCTGCACTTCCCTCCAATCTTTCAGTTCCCTTATGGTATCTTCATCAAGCACAACGGTCCTGATGCTGGCAGATGTTTTGGGATCTACAAATTTGTATTCATTCATAGATTTGTAATATAACGTTTTTGTCACGCTGAGTAATCCGCTTTCAAAATCGATGTCATCCCACTGTAATGCAGCAGCCTCTCCAATTCGTAATCCTGTTGTGAACAGGAGCCAGAAACAGATAAACAAATAATGTTCGTAGTAATCTCCTTTGTATAAAAGAGAAATTACTTTCTGGAATTCTTCCAATGTCCAAAAATCCACTTTTACTTTCTTATATTTAATATTGCCGACCATACGTGCGGGATTTTTCTTGGCAAGGCCGAGGATGATTGCACGGTCAAATGCCAGAGAAAGCATACCTTGTATAATTCGTACATAATTAGGACTGTAGTCTTTTGCCAGTTTTAGCTGCCAGGTTTGTACATGAATCGGTTCTATTTCGTTTACCTTTTTCCGATAAAAAAATTTAAAGTGTTTTTCGATGGTATTTAAACGGTTTCTATAGGTACTCTCTTTGACTTGTGTTTTATACCATGGAAGATAAATTTCTTCAATAAATTGTTTAAATGAGGGTTGCTTCTTTTCCATTGCCAGTTCATCTTCAGCAGCGATGATGAGTTTGGAATATTCTGCACGGGCCTCTTTTTTTGTAGAGAAACCACTTCGATATTTCTGAATCTGCTTTCCAGTTACAGAATCATAGCCCAGATTTGCTCTGAAATAGTAAGTTCCATTGTTTGCCCTTTTAATTGGATCCTTTGCCATAAAAATTCCTCCTTTGCATAAACACACAAGAAGTACTATTGGTTTTGTTCGTCTGGCAATTTAATCCCCAGAATTTCTTCAACGGCTTCTTTGGGTACCCTGTCTAATTTTCTTGACTGGTAATAAGTATGTCCACGTTCAATCATAAGAATTTTGGCCTGTCTTATAATGTCTGAAGAGAAAGATGGACCATACCCCAGTGCAATCAGATCTTTTTTTGTAACAGTAATCATATACCTCCCTTCTATGAACAGGGTAATCATAATACCTGTTCATTATTATAACAAATTTTGAGTAATTGTGTAGGCAGAATGACTTCTTGCTGAAAAATAAAAGTATCTTATCAGGAAACCGTTTCCTATGCCTTGTTTCAGGCACGTAGAAGGCGTTACTATGTAAACATCAAGCAGCAGGTGTGCAATTATGCGACACTATCTACAACACCTATATACATTTCCAGATAAGGTATGAAGTTATCAAGGTACAAAGGCGTAAGACTTAGTTTTGTCTTAGCAATTTCATTAAGTAATTAACTGAGATTTTTTCAGATTGAACAGATTATGTACTTTTTATTAAAAATTTTTCTATAAACTTGAAAAAAGAGAGGTGGGATACGTGATATTTCAATATTTTAATTGAAGTCATATATGCAAAACATAGTATTTAAGAACATACAATATATTGTGCATGAAGATTGACATATACTATATCATGTGCTACTATACTGCTATAGTTAATTTTATGCGTACCCATAGGGGGAGTTTTGGATTTGTATAAATCCGAAGACTCAAGGAGAGCAGTAAGGCTGCTTATTCCGCATAAGTTGTTTATGATTGTATAAAGTGTCACTATCTGTCCTTATGGGGCAATAGCGGCACTTTTGTTTTTTCGGTAATATTATCAGGGATATGAGAATGGATAGCGGAGGAATACTTCTCTTTTCATTCTTTTTTTATGCCCAAATGAAAGGCAGGATTGCCACAATCAGCTTTGGCTGTTTATGGATAAATAAATTTAAGAAAGGTGGTACACACATGAAAGAAACAAAGATTTATGCAGATGAGTTTTGCACTACATTTGCAAGCACAACGGAGATGCTGGAATTTCTGGCTGAGAGGGCAAAGCAGTCCAAGTGGATTCGAAAGCCTACCAGGATGCTAAAACTGGTTCCATTGGAAAAGGAGGCAGAAACCATTGAAGAAGCCTGTGAAAAAGAACTGGAAGGAATAGTAGAGGATACAGAAAAGAATACCCAGTTGGTATTAAAAGTGAACAAGGATTTTTATCCGGTTCGTGACTGTGCTATTCATACAATTCTGAAAAGAGCCGGCATTAATGGAACAGGATTAAAGAAACTGGAGAAAGCTACTTATGCAAAGGTAGTAAACTACTGTCTTCAGGTAGCGAAAGGAGATGCCTTAATCAAGGTGGCAGATGGAAAAGTATCTGCAGTACATGGCGGTGATGATCATGATTACTGTGTACTGGATATGCAGACAATCTTCAATATGACAAGTGATTATCTGAAAGCACATTTTAAGGGAAGTACTTATCTGGAGGGATCTGGAAGTTTTGACCATTCCATTGTGTCCGCTATGTGGACTTTAGGAGGAAATCAGGAACTTTTGGATACTTATCACCAGGCTTTGGAGGATCATGGAATTGAGGATAAGAGCCTTGCTCCTGCACTGCGCCTGACTACTTCTGATGTAGCAGTAAGTGGTGTGAATCTGTATCCCATGATGCTCTCACAAACCAGTAACCGTGTCATTAACCTGGGCAGTCCTATCAAACTGTCACATGATAGAGGGGCGACCTTACAGGATTTCCGGAATAATCTGGACAAAATTTTTTCCCGTTATCAGGAAGCAGTTAAAGGAATTGTTGGTTTGATGGATATAGATATCCAAAACCCTGTAAACTGTCTGCATCTGATTATGAAGGAACTCAAAATCAATCAGAAAATTCGAAATGAAGTAGTAGATCTTTTTGTGGGACAATATGGGGAAGAACCATGCACAGCTCATGATCTTTATTTTGCCATGCACGAAGCTGCTTTCTTTGCTGCTTGTGAAGGATTTTCTGCACCACGGATTTTAAAATTGGAAGAAGATATTGCAAAAACACTGGCCTTTGACTGGAAAGGGTTTGATGTATATGGAACGATTAAATTATAAGGAGGAAATGAGATGAATACAGCATTAAATTATCAGCCGGAAGTTCTTGTTGATACAGCAGATTTGAGCCGAGAAGATTGGTTGGATTACCGGCGTCTTGGTATTGGTGGAAGCGATGCAGCGGCAATCATGGGCTTATCCCCATTTGCGACAATCAGGGATTTGTATTTCGATAAAATTGGTGTTACGCCAGTAATCGAAGAAGAGGAAGAAAACTGGGTAGCGAAAGAAGTGGGACACCGCCTGGAAGATTTGGTTGCCATGATTTTTGCCAAGAAGACTGGACTTGAAGTTTTCCCTGTACGAAAAATGTTCCGGCATCCGCTATATCCGTTTATGTTAGCGGATGTGGATTACTTTATCCGTTTTCCAGATGGCAGCATTGGGATTTTGGAATGTAAAACCTGTAATTACAATGCAAAAGACAAATGGGCAGATGATGGGATTCCTGAAAACTATGTTTTGCAGGTTCGTCATTATCTTGCAGTCATGAATATGAATAAGGCATATATTGCTTGCCTTTATGGAAACAATGAAAATGAATTTGTTTACCGGTGTCTGGAACGAGATAGAATGGAGGAAGAAGAACTCATTGACCAGGAGAAATACTTCTGGGAGGAATATGTGGAGAAGAAAATAGAACCACCGTATTCCGGAAAGCCAGATCTCATTTTGGCTAGTATCCGGAAATATAATGGTTACGCAGACAAATCAATTCCTGAAATCAGCATATCTAGCTTGGAATCACGCAGTCTTGAAAAATATCTCAAATTATCTGAAGAAAAATCCCAATTGGAAAAGAGAAAAAAGGAGATTGAAGCGGAACAACGTGCATTGAGTGTACCGTTTGTCGAGCTTCTTGGACAAGGGTGTAAGGCAGTGATCGAGGATGGGAGTTTCCGTTACCGGATTACTTATAATCCTACGATACGCACCCAGATTGGAAAAGAAAATATGGAGAAGCTGAAAAATCAGCATCCGGATATCTACGAAGAATACACAAGCACTACAGAAAGCAGGATTTTCCGGATTAAAAAGGAGGTTGCATAATGTTACAAGGAAAAAAGGCATATATCTGTTCTCCGCTGTCTGCCCCGAATCCAGAGGGAGTGCAGCATAATATGGAATTGGCAAAATACTATCTCATGCAGATGAAAAGGCTGTATCATTGCCGTACTTTTGCTTCACATGCTCATCTTCCGTTAATGTTGGATGACCGTATCCCAGAAGAGCGTGAGACTGCAATGCAGATTGGAGCTTTGATGCTGGATTTATGTGAAGTATTAATTATTTGTGGCTCCTGCATTAGCGAAGGAATGAGAAGAGAGATTCAGACAGCATTCGAGAAAGGAAAGGACGTTTATTGGTATGATTCCAAGATGAAACCAGGCGAATTGATGAAAGTAGAGAACTGGAGGAGTATAGACGATGAGGTGCAAATATATACGTAAGATTTTTCAAAATGAGGAAAACGGATATACGGTTGCATTATTTTCCACGCTGGATCATGAGGTTCCTCTTTCTGCCAGAGATAAATTTTGGGCAGACAAAAAAATCATTGCGTTTACTGCAAAAGGATATGACCTGCCTCTTACGGATGAAATCGAAATAGAAATGGAAGGCGAGTGGGAGACAAATTCCCATGGAACACAATACAAGGTAGAAACTTTTTTGGAAGTTGTACCTAGAACAAGGGAAGGTATCTTAGGATACCTTTCTTGTGGTTCTTTAAAGGGAATTGGTCCCAAAACGGCAGAACGGATTGTCGATCGTTTTGGTCTGGATACCTTGGAGGTAATGGAAAAGTATCCACAGGAATTATTAAAGATTCAGGGGATATCTCAGAAAAAACTGGACCGTATTGTGGATTCTTTTGGAAAAAACAAAGTATTCCGGGAATTGATGACTTTTTTATCACCGTTTCATGTTACGCCTAAAAAAGCAAATATGATTCTTCAGAAGTTTCGGGATCAATCCGTAGAAATCATTCGGAAGCAGCCTTATATACTCTGCTCAGTCAAAGGGTTTGGTTTTCTCACTGTGGATGCCATTGCAAGGCAGTGCTGTGCTGCAACAAATGATCCTATGCGTATTTCCGGATGCGTCAGCTATGTGTTGCGGGAAGCCATGAAGCAGAACGGACATTTATATCTGGAGCAGGAAATTCTGGTGAAAGATGCATTGAAGGTTCTGAATAAAGAACCGGATCTTCAGCCGGTGACGGAAACAGAGATTTTAAAAGTGTTATATCGTCTGGTCATGCAGGACAGTATCGTAGTAGAAGAGAATAGGGTTTACATTACCAAACAGCATCAGGAAGAAGAGGATACAGCCTCTATGATTGCAAGAAAATTGCACGAGCAAATTCCAGCTCTTACGATTGAAAAGGAACTGGAGGAAGCACAGGAGGATTTAAACATAACATTATCCGAACAGCAGAAAGAAGCAGTGCGTATGGTTTTTGCAAACCCGATCTGCATTATTACTGGAGGACCTGGAACCGGCAAAACAACGGTTTTGAAGGTCATTTTGTATATCTATCAGAAAAAATGTGGGAATGAAGTCAAACTGATGGCACCGACTGGACGTGCTGCAAGGAGAATGGCAGAGAGTACTGGAAATGGAGATGCAACTACTATGCACATGGCACTGGGGCTTTTTGGTGACGGTGATTATGAAGCACTTACGGATAAACTATCCGCAGATTTTATTAATGCGGATGAGGTATCTATGGTAGATATGCACCTTGCCTATGAATTTTTTTACAAGATAAAGGCAGGGGCAAGGGTGCTTTTGGTCGGGGATGTCCATCAGCTTCCTTCAGTAGGAGCTGGGGATGTGTTCCGGCAGCTTATCTTGTGCGGGAAAATACCGGTTACTGTTTTAAATCTGGTATATCGCCAGGGGAAGGACAGCAACATCCCCATAAATGCTCAACTTATCAATGAAGGAAAGACAAACCTGCAATGGGGGGATGATTTCCAGATGGTTGAATGTTCAGGAGCAGATGCGGCGGCACAAATTGTTAAAAATATCTATCTCAAGGAAATTCAGATGTATGGTATGGAGCAGGTACAGATACTTTCTCCATATAAAGTGAGAAGTGCAGCCGGTGTCTTGGAACTGAACCGCAGTCTGCAGGACGAGGTAAATCCTCCTGTATCCGGAAAAAGGGAGCTTCATCTTGGCGGTGAGATGTTTCGGGAAGGTGACAGAATCCTTCAAAACAAGAATACAGAATTTGCCAGTAACGGAGATTTGGGTACATTGGTACAGATTGCTGAAGATGAGGACAATAACCCTCTGGTTCAAATCGTATTTACAGATGGCCGCAGGGTGAAGTATGAGGCAGAGCAGGTGGAAATGATTGAACATGCAAACGCCATAACCATACACAAAAGCCAAGGAAGCGAGTGCCAGGTGGTCATCATTCCGTGGCTAAAAGCTTTTTATCCCATGCTGAAGCGGAACATCTTTTATACGGGAATCACCAGGGCAAAACAGCGTGTTTATATTGTTGGGGAATGGAAAGCCGTTTGTCAGGCAATCCACACAGATGATACGGGAACCAGAAAGACGATGCTGGCAGTAAAAATACAACAGTATTGTGAACGGTATCAGAGACAGGAAAACAGACGGATTCCTGCAACAATTTGCAACCGGGCTGTGTAAAAAAATAGCAAAATAGTTCAATGTTGAGAATTGGCAGGTTATTACTTTATGAAGGGATGTCCTGCCGGTTCCAAAGAAAGGAGCAGGCAATGAGCGAATTATTATATAACAAGTCAAAAGCAGTAGAAGAACTGAATAAAGTGGAAGGATTTTATCCTCTGGAACTTGCCAGAGTTATTTCTAATGAAGGGCAGGAGGAACAACGGTATCTGGATGTGAAATATCGGAAGCTGTGGTTCCGTCTGGTAAATCCTACAGGCAAGATTATCAGCCGGATTGTTCACTTTACTGAAAATATGGCAGTCGTAGAAGCCAGAATTTATCTGGATAAGTGTGATCAGGAAGATAATTATATTGCAAATTCCTTTTCACAGAAGTTTCGTACAGCAGATACACAGTTTGGGGATAAATTTCTTGAAATGGCAGAAACAGCGGCAATTGGGCGAGCTTTGGCAGATGCGGGGTATGGCCTGCAATTTGCTGATGTAGGGGAAGGAAATGATCCAATGCAGGTAGATGCAGGAATTCCTGTAAATCAGGGAACACAGATGCAGACTGCGATGCCAGCACAAACCCCTGCATCAGGAATGCAGCAGACTCCCAATCAGTCAGCAGGAACCATGCCATCATTTCCGCCTCAAGCAACTCCGGGGCAGCAGATGATGGAACAGTTTTATCAAGAAGCACAAGCCAATGGAAATACGATTGGCGGGGGAACGGGTACAGGACAGATGACAAATCCGGTAATGATTCCGGCAACTGGATCTGTACCAGTTATGCAGCAGATGCCTTCTAAGCCGCAATTTCTGGATCCCAATATGCCAGTGGAAGAACTGGTGAAAAGGATGAGTTATGAGCAGGCAATACAAGTAGCCGTAACAGGACAGGGAAAATTTAGTGGAAAAACCATGGGACAGGTTGCAATAGAAAGTCCTTCCAGCTTGCAATGGTTCGCAGAACAGTATCATGGACAGAACCATTTCATACCGGCGGCAGCCAAAGTAATTCTTGCAAAGGCATAGCAAATAGCCGGCTTAACATTCTTTCCACAGCCAATAAAGGCTGTGGAAGAAAGGAGGAACCATAGAGTGTATGATATGTCAGGCTTTAGCTACGATATCACAGATGTCGTGCATTTACTGCAGCTTAGAGTACGGCATAAAAATTCTTCGTCAATGGATGTGAATTGTCCATTTTGTGGAGAAACAAAAGGGAAAATGAATGTTAATCTTCAGAAAAATGTGTTCCGGTGTAATCGGTGTGATGCTTCCGGCGGAATGCTGGAATTATACAGAAGACTGCATGGTGTTTCCAGTGCAGAGGCAAACCGACAGATCCGGGAAGCTCTGGGAAAGGGGGAATACCGAACGGATTATCAGGTGGTTCATAAAGAAGAGCCTGTAGAAATTTTCAATGCCGAGTTAGCGGATGCAGATGTCATTGACCGAACATATCAAGAAATGTTGTCGTTATTGACCTTAAATGATAAACATCAGGAGGATCTTAAAAAAAGAGGGTTGACGAAAGAACAGATCGAGATACAGAGGTATCGTAGTGTACCGTTGTTTGGAATTAAAAATATGGTACAAAAACTGTTGGAATCCGGACAGACGGTAAAAGGTGTGCCGGGATTTTATGAAGATCAAGATGGGAAATGGACAATTAATTTTACTTCTAAAAATTCTGGGATTTTGATACCGATTCGATCCATGGAAGGAAAAATACAAGGATTTCAGATACGGTTGGATCAGGTAATGGAGGGACGGAAGTATATCTGGCTTTCCAGTGTGAAATTCCAAAATGGAGTATCATCAGGGAGTCCGGTACATGTCATAGGAAGTCTGGACGCAGAACAGATCTATTTAACAGAAGGTGCATTAAAAGGTACGATAGCCCACTATTTATCTGGAGATACGTTCATTTGCGTTGCTGGTGTCAATCAGTACAGAAATTTAAAGCCAGTTTTGGAAACGCTGAAAAGCAGGCATCTGCAGCACCTATATGAAGCTTATGATATGGATAAAAAAATGAAGGTATATTGTGATGGGGATTCTGAGAAATGTGATGCCTGTCAACGTAAACCAGCCACTTTTTATTGTCCGCATAAGATGCAGAAACGGCAGATTCTACAGAACGCTTGTAGAAAGGTGTATGAAATCTGTAGTGGATTGTCTATTTCCATGAGCCGTATGGTTTGGGACATGGATTCTTATGGTGAGTGGAATGGGCAGATCAAAGGAATTGATGATTATTACTATGTATTGAAAAATACGGGGTGAATATGGACCGGGCAAGTTGTCCGGTCTTATGGAAGAGGAGGATTCGATGAAACGAAAGAAAATTTACGGCATATTTATGCTTGTAGCCATTGCTGTTTTTTTATTTGCAGGAGGAAGGATACTGCAAATTTATTTGAATTATCAGGAAAGTCAAAAAGTCTATGAGCAGATGAAAGAGTTTACACAAAAGATAGAGAATCAAGACCTGTCACCAGAAGCGGTTCCAGGGGAAACGCCAGAGGAGGTCGCAGAGCAGGGATTCCTACAGGTGGATTTTAACAAGCTGGAAGAAATCAATCCAGATGTCATTGCATGGATTGAGATTCCTGGCTTGGAAATTAGTTATCCGGTAGTCCAGGGTAGGGATAATGACTATTATCTGCATCACCTGATTACGGGAGAAAATCATAAAAGTGGCAGTATTTTTATGGACTTTCACAACCAGGAGGATTTATCAGACAGAAATTCCATTATTTATGGGCATAATATGAAGGATGGGAGCATGTTTGGAACCCTGGATCAGTATCAGTCACAGGCACTTTATCGAAACTATCCCTGTTTTTATATGTATGTGCCAGGATATATTTATGAGTATCAGATTTTTTCCTGTTATGCAGCACCGACGGATCATCCAGCATATACTTATGATTTTCCTACTTCTGAGGACTATGAAGTTTTTCTGGAAACACTACAAAGAAGTGCTGAGTATAACACAGGGATGACAGTTACCAAGGAGGATCAGGTAGTGACCCTATCAACTTGTGTAAATACCCGAAAGGATTATCGCTATTTAGTACATGGAAAACTGAAACAGAAAATAAAAATGGAGGAATAACAGATGTTAGATTTTGAATATGCAAAGGTATTGGCAGAGGTTGTGCTGGATACAACTTGCAGCGAAAAAGAAAGAGAAGTACGGCTGGAGTGTTTAACCCAAATATTTGGCAGAGCAAATGCTTATTTAAAGAAAGGCTTCTTACCCGATGTGGTAGAGGCTTTTTTTGTGCGAAAAATGGAAGGTTTGCCACTGGTATCGACAAAGCAGGATATGCAGGATTTTTTGAAAGTCAGTACACCCCATTATTTTGGCGGGAAATTTACAGTTAGTAATATTCCGTATTATTCAGAGGAAGAAGAACTGCTACTTTGGTCAGAAACATCACTTCGTGGTCCATTGATTACAGCCGGATACGAACGCTATATGGAACTGTTTAAAAAGATTTTGCCTCAAAAGGCAGAACAGATTAATTTTTTATAGGAGAAGGAATATGTACATACAAAAGAAAGATTTAAAATATCAGGATTGGGCGTTTGCCCAGCGGAAAAATCTGCCTTATGAAGAAAAGGTAAAACTGGCAATACGCCGCATTGAAGAATGGAATGAGTTTTGGGAAGGACAGGTATATTTAAGTTTCAGTGGAGGCTTAGATTCTACTGTTTTGCTGGCTTTAATTCGGATGACTTTGGGAAAGGAAGTGCCGGCAGTATTTTGTAATACAGGGCTAGAATATCCGGAAATTGTTTCATTTGCCAGAAAAGCAGCATTATATGGGGCATTTGAAGAAATACGTCCGAAAAAGAATTTCCGGCAGGTTATATTGGATGAAGGTTATCCTGTAATCAGCAAAGAAAATGCTGCTAAAATAAGAAAATTGCGACATGGAAATTTATCAGAACGTTACCGTAATTATCTATTAAATGGTGACGAAAGAGGAAAATTTGGTATGTTGCCTAAGAAATGGCAGAGATACATAGATGCTCCATTTGAAATTTCTGAACGTTGCTGTGATATTATGAAGAAGAAACCATTCAGGCAATATGTGAAAGAAAAAGGAAGGGTTCCTTTTATTGGAATTACCCAGGACGAGTCCTTTCGCAGGGCTCATCAGTATGAGAAAACAGGCTGCAATGTATATACAGATTCCATGGTTAAAAGCCAACCGCTTGGACCATGGACAAAGCAAGATATATTTCGCTTTGTCTATGAACACCTAGGAAAACAAATTCCGGTAAAAGGTGGAACTTCATATCCATTTGAAATTTGTAGTGTATATAAGGAGGTCAAAAGAAACCTACAGGGATATTATCAGCTTACGGGAGAACAAAGAACTGGCTGTATGTACTGTTGTTTTGGTGTTAATCAGGAAGAAGAACCCAACCGCTTTCAGAGAATGATGCTAACCCATCCAAAGTGCTATGCTTTTGTATGAAAGCGGTGGAGAAAGGTGGGCTGGGATTAAAGGATGTGCTGCGATACATGGAGATACCGTATGAAACTTGGGAATCCGTTGGTCAGATGTGCCTGAATTTTGATGAAGATAGAATTGCATAGGAAAAGAAAGCACCTGTCTGTAGCAAAATGCTGCAGACAGGATATTTTTTTGAAAAAAAGTTGCTTTGTACGGAAGCTCTGCGTACAAGAGAAGTATAAAGAAAAAAGGAGAGATGATTTTATGATAAAAAAAGTTCGGATTGCGGTAGACCATGGCAATAGAAATATGAAAACCTGTTCCCAGGTATTTACGACAGGGCTTACCATTCAGGATAAAAAGCCTGCCAGAGGGGAAAAGTTCCTGTTCTATGAGGGAAAGTATTATGTGCTGAGTGAAAATAGGATTCCTTATCAAAGAGATAAAACGCAGGATGATCGGTTTTTTATCCTTACTCTATTTGCAATCGTAAAAGAGCTGGAGGAAAACCCTCAAATTCAACCAGGGGATGTCATTCAGGTGGATCTTCCGATTGGGCTGCCACCCAAGCATTATGCAGAACTTTGTGAACGGTATGAAGCATATTTTAAAAGACAAGGGAAAATCCATGATATCAATTACTGTGGTAGTACATATCATATCACCATTGGAGAGGTAATGGCATTTCCGCAGGACTATGCGGCTATGATGACTATGATTGAAAAGCTGCAGCAGATTCCCAAAGTAGTAGGAATTGATATAGGAGGATTTACTACAGACTATCTTCTGATGCGGAAAGGTAATCCGGATATGGAAGCCTGTGATTCCATGGAAAAAGGCGTGATTACCATGTATAACAAGATTATTTCAGGGATTAACAGTGAATATGATATTTTGTTAGAGGAAAGTGATATTGACAGTATCCTTCAGGGAAACACAGAGTTTTATGAAGAGGCTGTAGTCCGTATGACAGAAGGTATGGTGCAGGATTTTGTAAAAGATCTGCTGAACAGTATTCGAGAAAGAGGTATAGATACCAAAGCAGCATATACGGTATTTATTGGAGGCGGGGCAAAGCTATTGAGCCATTTCCTGGAACAATCAGACCGTCTGGGGAAATATACCTTTATTGAGGATATTTCTGCCAATGCCAAAGGATATGACAGACTGTTTCAGATTATGTAGAGGAGTGTGATAAATGTGGAGAAAAAGAATCCCTATAAATTCACACTTGGATTTGATAAAACAAAGCCGACACATGTACGTGCGGCAGAGATTTTAAATTCCGTAAGGGATAAAGCCGACTTAATTGCATCAGCAGTGGTTGCTCATATAGATGGCGGCAGTACAGAAAAAGGGGCTGTATTGAACCAAGAAGCTTTGCAGATTATGATGTTGGAATTGGTAAAGCAAGAAGTGGAAAAAGCAATGCAGAATTATTTTTCAAAACAGGAGAATGTTCAAGTGGAAGAAGAAACAGAGGAAGATGTAATAGAGAAACAGAAGATATCAGAATTTGTCCTTGCACCTGAAGTTGCCAAAAGCGTTAGAGATGCAATGAGTGCATTTAGAAATAGATAGAAAATAAAAAAGAAGCATCGGATTTTTGAGTGCTTCTTTTTTGTTGCACATTTATGCCAGTTCACAGGAACCTCACAGATTCCGCACAGGTTTCTCACAGATTTCATCCGTATAATCAAAAATCAGATATTGTCAGAAAAAAGCTTAATTGAGTGTATCCTTTTCTTTCAATGCAGAAAGAAGCCCACGCAAGGTGCGTAGGGCAATTTGCCGCTCGTCTTCAGAGCAGTTTTGCAGTTCTTTCATAATCTGATAGGTAGTAGTGTCTGGTTCTTTTCGCTCATCCTGAACAGCTGCATCAATTGAAATATCCAGAAATTGAGCAATCGGGATTAAAGTTGCAAGTTCCGGATTGCCATTACAGGTTTCAATATCCGAAATGGTTCGGGTGGACACACCGGCTTGTTCTGCAAGTTTTGCTTGTGACAGACCACGCCTTTCTCTTTCACTTCTTACCATATAGCCTAATTTTTTCTTGACGGTATCCATCAGCATCCGCATCACCTCACTTATTGTTTTATTTTATCGTAGATTGATAGTAAGAGAAACGCATTATAGTGCATGAAGATACGCAATATAATGTGGATTGCGGGGCAGGAGAACCTACAAAGGAGGAGCATCCATGCTACAAGGAAAGACAAGGCATTTGTGTAGTGATTCGTCAAAAAAATCTTGTTTTTGCAGGGGTGCCAAAAGGGTTATTTATATGCAGTATATGCGTTAATCTATGAAGTCACTGTGCAGGATGATGCATGGGATAAGAAAGATGTCGAGCCAGAAGAAATGTGGTTCGGCGTTTTCTTTTACCAAAATAAAAATATCTTTCACAGATGCAGATCTCCACCTCTGAAATTTGGAAACTTATTGATTTCAAATTTCGGAGGTAGAAAATGAAAGAAGAACAAAAATATAATGGATCTAAAACAAGAAATTATTTCACTGCTTACTTGTTGGCATCTATAAGGGGAAAAAGACTTCGGTATCTGGAAAAGCAGCAGAAAATATTATTTGCAGAGGAAAATCTGGAAGATAAAGAATATACAGATGCGGATATTTCTCCAGAGGAAAGGCTGGAACTGGAGCAGAAAGAACAACTGCTTATGGAAGAAGCACAGGGGATATATCCAGAGTGGAACGAGATGACGGACATAAACCTTATGGAAGCCATGTTTTCATTGCAGGAGGAAGAACGAAAGCTTATCTATCAGCATGTCTTTGAGGAGCGTACTTTTAAGGAGATGAGCATCTTAAATCAGATGACGGAAGAACGCTGTAAAGGTGCATATTATTGGGCTATCCGCAAAATACGAAAGAGAATGGGAGGAAAGAAATCATGAATTTTAAAGAATTGTTATATCGGGCAAGACAAGGGGATGAAGATGCTATTCTGGAAATATTTGAAATGTACCGACCACTCTTGATTAAAAATGCCTTGGTAGATGGAATCTTTGATGAAGATCTGTACCAGGAATTGACAGCAGAATTGTTGAAGTGCATACGGTATTTTAGGGATGTAGATTAGAATTATAGGAGGTGTAGCGGTATAATCCATACACCTCCCTAGCATATTCTACCATTTTTAGTAAATGGATTACATAATTATAATTGCCAATTAGGCAATAAAAAACGCAATTGAAACAAGAATACTAGACGGGATAAACTAAAATCCCCTAATATAGTAAAAAATAGTAGGAGGAAGTTTCGATGGAGATGAACCAAAAAGAATGTGGAATAGTGTGCAAAGAAAATGGTACGGAGCAAATAGAAAAAGTAACAGAGGAAGAATGGAAATTATTAAAACAATATAGAAATTTGTGTGAAGAAAATAAATTAACCATCAACATTTTGATCCAGCGATTATTAGCACACGAGAAAGGCAGGGAATAAGTTGATTAAAGTAGCATTATGTGATGATATTATTGACTATAATAAAAAAATGGAGAGTTATATCGAAAAATATGGAAATGAAAATCATGTAGAAGTCAAAATTACTTCGTATGGAAGTGGCAGTCAGTTATTATTGAATTATCAGAAACGAAAGTTTGATGTTATATTTTTGGATGTGTCTATGCCTGAAATGGATGGATTTGAAACAGCAGAGGAGATTCGGAAGAGTGATACTGATGTTTCAATCGTTTTTTGTACTTCTTATTATACAATCACTAATGCAGGGAAAGGCTTTGAAGTTGCGGCAGAAGATTTTTTATCAAAACCTTTACTGTATAGAAAAGTTGAGAATATCTTAAACAAAATATATAAAAAGAAATTGTTGAATGCAGAGGAAAAATTATTTTTGAAATGCCACGATGGATTGATTACGCTGCAACTTTCCGATATAATCTATATACAAACAGAAAACAAGCTGTTGATCTTACATACAATTCATGGAGATGTGCAAAGTAGCCAAAGAATGAGTGAACTGGAGAAGCGGTTAAGCAAAAAGCAATTTTTTCGCTGTCATAATAGTTATATGGTCAATTTTGATTATGTTGAAGGGGTTAAGAAAGATAGTGTGTTAATCAAAGATAAAGTTCAGAAGTTAAAGACTATTCCAATAAGTAAATATAAGAAAGAAGAGTTCATGAGAGCATTAGCTAGATATGTGGGAAAATGGGAAAACTGAAAATCTATGTCAAAAATATGTTGATTTATACAAAGAATATTGTTGTATGGAAAAAAATGGATTATAGTCCTCATATACTAAACAGAAAGGAGAAAAAACATGGTTAATACTGAAACAACAGAAGAGTTCGTAAAAGAACTGGATTTAACAGAGGAAGAAATAGAAAGTTATACCGGATGTTCTGAAAGAACGCAGAGATGTTTAACTGATTGCCCATGGCCATTTCCAGGGGCATACATTAATGAAGCTAGTTAAAACAAAGAACCGTGTAGCCTATCGGATATGATAGTCTGTGCGGTTTCTTTTTTGGAGGAAAGTATATGTATACAATTACTTTAGAAGTAAGCCAAATATGTAATTTGCGTTGTACATATTGTTATCTTGGAAGAAAGACAAACCAAAAGATGTCCGAACAGATAGCATACAAAGGATTGGAAATTGCATTTTTAAATGCGGAAAATCATAGAGATCGAAGATTATGGGTGGATTTTGTAGGTGGAGAGGCACTCTTAAGTCTTTCATTTTTAAAGCATTTGGTGGATTATATAGAGGGGCAGGCATTAAAAAGAAATATTTTAGTGACATATTCTATCACGACAAATGGAACTATTTTAAATGATGAGATTTTAGCATGGCTGATTAAATATAGAATTCATTTAAAAGTAAGTATTGATGGAGATGAGGAAACCCATAATAAAAACAGAAAGAGGATTGATGGTGTTGGAAGTTATTCTAATATTATTGAAAACTGTATGTATTTCAAAGAATACGAGAAGAGAACCAAGCAATATATTCAGGCAGCACATGTTGTTACACAGAATAATTATGGGGAAACATTTGAATCTGTTTGCCATTTAGTTGAAAATCTAAATGTTAGCATAGTGGATTCTTCTATTGATGTTATGAATAGATGGACAACCGATCAGTTGGATGGTTTGGCTGATGAATGGGAAAAAGTATTACGTTACTATTTAAAAAGGAAAAAAGCAGGAAAAGCATTTCTTTGGGGACCAATTTTAGATTTGAAGAAATACGGAGAAAATAATGGAGAATCAGGATTTTGTGGTGTAGGTCTTATTCAAATATATATAAAGGTGGATGGGAGAATCTTTGGTTGTGCGGCAAATTTAGAAGATAGTGGGTGCATTGGAGATGTTGAAAATGGATTGTCTAAGGAATGTATCAAAAGATTGAGGAAAATAGGAAAAGAAGGTAATATGTGTTCAAAATGCAGCTTTTCTGTGAAGTGCCAAAGCAAAAATTGCATCATGAACAGTTTGGCATATAGTGGAACAGTAGGTGAACATAATCCTGATATGTGTTATTTTGAAAGGAAAAAGAGGAATCTATGGGAGATATATGCTCCTCAATTATAATTTTTTGAAAATAAAACTTGAAATATGGGTAAAAATACGCTATTTTTATTATAAATACCAACTTATGAAGTGACTGGTAGTAAGTGTTTTATTATATTGATGTGGTGGTGAAAATGAATATAATTAGGCGAAAGAGAAAGGAATTGGGGATTTCTCAAAAAGAATTAAGCGAAAAGTTAGGTACGAGTCAACAGACAATCAGCAGGATTGAAAAGGCAGATATTGAAAATATTCCCTGTAGCTTATTGGTGAAACTGGCAAATATATTTGACATACCAATAGATATTTTGGTATATGGAGATAATAGTGATTTGTGTAAAAGTCAAATTGAAGAATTATGGGATGTTTTTCAAAAGTTAGATGAGATAAATAAAGCTACGTTATTGTTGATGGGAAGAAGGCTAAATGAAGCACAGATGGAAAATATGCTGAAGAAGCAGATAGGTGATATGAGTGATAAAAATAGCGATATGTGATGATGAAAAATATTTTGTAGATACAGTTGAAAAAATGCTAAAAATTTATGCAGAGAAAAATGGTAAGGACTTTTGTATAAAAAAATATACAAAGCCGTTGCAGTTAATGGAATCTTTAAAAGAAGAATTTCAAATTTTCTTTTTGGATATAGAGATGCCTGCGATGGATGGCATGGAGTTGGTGGATATTATCCGCAGACATGATGAAAAATCAATTATTCTTTATGTATCATCTCATAATGAATTTTTAGGGGTTGGATATAAGTATGATGTCCAAAATTTTATTACAAAACCAATTACACAAGTACAGATTAATTGTGAAATGAATAGAGCATTAAGAAAACTAGAGTCATATGAGCAAAAATACATAGCAGTAAAGAATGAGAAAGGATACTTTAAACTATTTCTTTCCGATATAGAATACATTGAAACCGTGAAACGAAAGGTTTTATTTCATCTACGAAATGGAAATCAGGAAGATGGATATTTTAAAATGAGAGATTTAGAAGAACGCTTGGAAAAATACTATTTTGTACGTTGTCATAATGGTATTATTGTAAATGTCGATTGTATTGAATCATTACATGATCTTACCATTACACTTTATTCCGGAGCTAAAATTTATATTACACGTTCTAGAAAACAAAACCTAATGAAAAAAATGGCAGAACGGGGAGGAAGTGTGTAGTGTGTATGCACAGAGTATTATAAAGAATCTTTTTTCAATAATTAATATTTTTCTGATTACATATTTGTTAATTGATAGAAAAAACAATCAAGAGTATCGAAAGAAAAATTGGTATTCCTATGTTTTGTGTATTGGAAGTATTTTTCTGGTGCGGGTAATGGAGAATGGGGTATCCATACATATCGTTTATAATTATATTACGATTGTGATTATTGTCATGTTTATAGGACATTTTTTATTTCAACGGAATATGAAATATTGTATTTTGATAGGCAGTATTTTCTTATCTATTTCGTTATTAGGGCAATTACTAAGCAGTATTTTCCTATATCCATATAGTGGAAATAGAGTATTAGCTGAATTACCAGGAATATACCAAGTGGTGATGATGGTAATTGCAGAAAGTGTTATTATTGCCGGATGTTTGACATTAAAGAAAATTATAGAAAGAATTCCACCGCATTTATCAAGCATTAATGTGATGACAATTTTCATCCCGTTATTGCTTAATATTATAGTTATGGCAGTATGTACCGATAACCTATATAATGATAAAAAGGTAATTATTGGAAACATATGGTCAGTTATTACAATATCAATAGTTCCTATTGTTATGTTTTTAGGAACTGTCTGTAACATAGTGATTTTGGAGAACTACTTAAATGTAAAAAAAATCGAAAATGAAAAAAAGCTTCAAATAAGTGAGATGAGCTTGCAGTATGATTATTATATGAAACAATCGAAAGATATGGAAAATATCCGCAGGCTTTCCCATGATATAAAAAATCATTTGGAGGCATTGAAAGAAAATATAGAGCCAGAACAAAAAATAGAGTATATTAATGGTATTGAACGTAAATTAAATAAGTATCAAAGTTACTATAAATCAGGGAATACTTTTATTGATAATTTGCTTCATACGAAACGATTGGAGGCTATCGAAAAGGGAATTGAATTTAAGGTGTTTGCCGATTTTACAGAGTTTCGACAGATAAGAAATGAGGATTTATGTGTCATAATTTCGAATACAATAGATAACGCATTAAGAGAATGCCGGTTAATGAAAGAAGAAAATCCTATGGTAGAGTGTTTAGTACAGTTAAAGGCTAAAAAAGTAAAGGGGTTCTTGTCAATTTTATGTGAAAATAGCCTAAGAGATTCACAAGTACGTTATCTGCGAGAAAATGCAACACTGGAAACATCAAAGGAAGATAAGAAAAATCATGGGTTTGGTGTCAAAAATATTAAAAGTGTGGTGAAAGATTATGGAGGAGAAGTATCATTTAGTGTTTTAGATGATATGTTTTCTGTTTCTGTGATTATTCCGATAGAAATATAGTGTGACAAGATGGTGCTTATGGAAAATAAGTGCCATTTTTATTGGTCCAGGCAGGGCATAAAAAATGCAAACTAAACAAATTATATGTTTTTTCTTGAAGCAGGATGTAAAATAAAGAAAAAAGAAGAGGAGGCATGGGTATGCGAAAAAAAATGAAACTATTTATTGCCATGGTATCAGTGGGGGCTTTATTGGGAACAATGCCAGTTATGGCAGCGGAACAACCAGAACTTCCAACGAAAGTGCAGGATATTGCGAATGGTTCTGATGAACTTTACGGGGAAGGAGTTCCGATTGAGCATGGCACAAATCCAGATGAAAGATTTTCGTCTGGTGGGGTAGATCATACACATCAGTATATTGTTGCAAACGCACTTAAAATTCTGAGCAATGATAAAGGAAATAGTGCATTCAATGGTGAGCTGAACTCATCTATTCTTATGGAGGCAACCGACTGGCCGGATAAACTTGGAAATGAAACAGATGCAGGAACTTTTGCAGGACACTTTTATGATCCTGATACTGGAAAAAACTGGCTTGGTCAAAAATCTCCGACAGCTAGGACAAGAGCAGAGTCATATTTTCAGGCAGCAGTAAATGCGTATCGTGCAGGAGATGTACAATTGGCTATGTCAAACTTAGGAAAAGGCACCCATTATGTATCAGACTTAAATGAACCGCATCATGCATCGAACTTGACAGCAGTAAACAGCAATCATTCCGCTTTTGAAAAATATGTTGATAAAAACCGTAAATCTTACACAATAGCAGGAAATTCGTTTGGCTCATCCGTATATACAACCGCATTAAATACATCAACAGGAGATTTGATGTATTCCGCAGCAAAACATGCGAAAGGGCTTGCGGCGGATGCTCAAAAGGAAAGTTCCTATGATAGTGCAGGCAGACAATCTGTGCAGCATGCTATACAGACGGTAACTCAATATATGTATAAATTTGGAAAAGAAGTTGGAATCTATTAATAAGAGTTTTTCAGGTCTTGGTATTAAGAATATCGAGGCCTGTTTTTTATGCCATTTAGACACTAAAATACGCAAAATAATCAAAATATATGGCAAAATAGGAGAATTTGATTAAAATTGTTTTTAGTATATTCAAGAAAGGAGTAGACAGATATGTATAATTTCACATTATATATGACAACAGATTGTAATTTTAAATGTCAGTATTGTTATGAAGACTACCATAACCATTATCAGTTGAATGAAAAAACACTTGTGGACTCTTTGGAGTTTATGATGAATTATGGGGATAGGGGGAAAGTCTTGATTGATTTTTTAGGCGGTGAGCCTTTGCTGAAGAAAGATTTAATTTACCAGGCAGTAGCCTATATCAAAGATAATTATCCGGAAAGGGAAGTAAAGTATTATATTACTACCAACTGTTCTCTGATGGAGGATCGGTTCATTGCATTTATGAAAGAAAATCATTTTACAGTACGCCTTAGTTTTGATGGGAATAAGGAAACACATGATTTGAACAGAGTTGCGAAAGATGGAGTTTCTTGCTATGACAAAATTTTTGAGAATATCATGAAGGTAAAGGATAGTGGATTGAATTTTTCTGTAAGAATGACGGTCACAGAAAATACCATTCCGTATATGTTCGAAAACATCTGTTACCTGCATGAGCATGGCTTGGATAACATTTGTATGATTATGGATGTATATTTAAAAATATCTGATGAACTGAAGGTAGAATTTGAAAAACAGGTGGGACAAATTTTGCAGTACTATTTGGCTGAGGCAGCAGCGGGCAGAGTTTTTACTATAGATCAATTTGATGGAAAAATGTTTAATATGTTGTGTAACTTTGGAAACTGCTTTGGCATGTGCGATGCTGGAATTGGAAATTTCAAGATTTTTTCGAACGGTCAGATATACCCATGCGGATTTCTTACAAGTAATGAAAAATATTGTATAGGCAATATCAAGGAAGGTGTTGATATAAGAAAGGCAAAATTAATAGCAATGTCGAACTTTGATAAAACCGATCCGAAGTGCAAGGGATGCACAATACGAGATTTTTGTCATGGTATGAAATGCGGATATATGAATTTTATCAATACAGGGAAGATTAATGTACCATCGGATGCAGAGTGTATTTTTGAACATATCTTTTATAAGGCAATGGTGCAGATTCTTGAATATTATTTACAGCAGCCGATTGAAATAGTTAGAGAAAAATTAGGAGTGTATATAGACTATATCCAGGAGGAAGATTTAAAATTCAGTGAGTTCGGAGAGAAGATTGCCAAGAGGTTAAGTGATGAAAGGTAAACAAAGCCGCCCATACCTTGGATTTTTAAAAGAGTATGCTTTTAGGAAAAAGCTACTACCTTCCTACATTTTAACGATAGCGATAATTGTGTTAACAGCGGGGGTTTCTTTGGTGCGTCCGGAGCTGCAGGGAAAAGTGATAGATGATTTGGGGAATCCGCATAGTACCAGTTTATCTGCGTTTATGTTCCTTCTAGCTGTGTTCTTGGGAATGTTGCTACTGAATTATCTTATGAATTATGTACAGCGTTATGTTGTGGCTGTCATATCGGAAGAGATAGCTGCAGATATGCGACAAAAGGTAGAAGATAAATTATCAACAGTAAGCGTGAATTTTTTTGAGAAGATAAAGCTAAGTGACATTTTGCTGAAAGTAGATAAAGATGTTTCAGCAGTGAAACAATGTGGAATTACAAGTATTATCACATTGGTTTCCAATATTGTTATCCTGGTGGTTGTTCCTCCATATATGTTTTCTATCCATAAGGGAATTGCCGTATCCAATATTATCTTACTTGTCAGTGTTCCTTTTATTAGTAGAATCCTGGGGAAATTGATACAGGAAACCAGTGGTCAAGTATTGGAAGGATATAACAGCATCACGAATATTCTGACAAACACCTATGATAATTGGTTTATTACAAGACTCTTTCAATGTGGGCAATATGTGCATGATATGTACTTTGAAAAAAATCAGAAATACAAAAAAGAGACGAATCGCCAGAACTTGTTGTATATATTGAATACATCTACGATACTTGTGATTCAGTTTATAGGAACAGTCATAATTTGGGTAGTCGGTGCACAAGAAGTATTCAAAGGGAATATGACCATAGGTACCATTATGGCCTTGATGAACTACCAGACAATTATTATGAATCCTATTATTGGAATTGCACAGTTTGCTAACGAGTATCATACAGCCGTAGTTTCCTTAAAGGATATCAATGGTCTACTCCAGTATCCGGATCAGAAACAAGGAGACGGAAAGAAAGTAACAACAGTTAACAACATTTCCTTAGAAGAGATGAGCTTTTCTTATCCAGAGTCAAATAAGCAGGTATTTGACCGGCTCAATTTGAAGTTCGAAAAAGGCACTCTTTACGGAGTTCATGGAAAAAGTGGACAAGGTAAAAGCACTCTGTTCAAAATTATAACAGGAGTGTATCAACCGACAAAAGGAAAAGTAGTTGTGAACGACACAGATTTGCAGGAATTAGATATTAACAGCTATTGGGAAAATACAGGATATGTTATGCAGCGTACACAGTTCTTCAATGATACAGTAAGACGGAACATGGGATTACTACATATTGTTTCGGAGGAAGAAATGGATACAGTGGCAAAGTGCTTGGATTTGTATGATGAAATCCATACTTTAGAAATGGTATGGGATACCGAGATAAAGATAGATCCGTGCAATTTCTCAGAGGGACAAATGCGGCGTTTGGATATTATGAGGAATATTTTGAAAAATTCACAAATTCTGATTTTTGATGAAGCGACAGCAAATATTGATGAAAAACGAAGAGGGCGTTTTTATCAATTATTGCATGTGTTATCAAGGGAGAAAATTATTATTTTTTCTACGCACAATCTGGAAGAATTGCGAGAAGCAGATATTATTGTGGATTTGGAGAAGCTACATATAAGGCAGGTGAGTGAAAAGTGAGGATAGGTGTGTTGGATTCCAATGGATCTTTTGATAATCCTTTTTTTCAGGATAAGAAAATTGTAAAAATAGACTGCAAGTGGAAAGGTCAGGAATACAGTAAAGATACCTTTGGATTTACCCATGCGGAATATGTCTGTTCTTTTATTTTAAAGGAAAACCCAGAAGCTGAAATTGTTCTGTTACCCATTGTAAGGAAGAACAAAAAGAGTACGGTTCTGGATATGATAGAAGGTATTGAATTACTGATAGAGGAACAGGTAGACATAATTAATATGAGTATGGGAGATGAGTACAAATATCACAAAGAAATAGAGGAAGTGTGTAGAGCAGCTACAGAAAAGGGGATTTTGATTGTGGCTGCATATTCCAATCAGAAAGCAAAAGCAACCTATCCAGCTTCCTTCCCCTTTGTAATGGGGGTAAGATGCCTGGATATGGAGAACCCGGTACAAGTGCTTCAATATGATGAAAAGAAAAATGATGTAATTTTTTCTTGTGGGCTTTTCTTTTTATATCACTTAGGAATACCGGTGCTGCATCCAGGAAATAGCCTTGCCTGTGCTGTGGTAACAGGCTATTTGAGTAACTATGAGAAACAGTATCAACAGGCAATTTTACAGATTACTTTCAATACTTTGAATAACTATTATCCATATCAGACATTGAAGCAGAAACAGTGTTATTTTCTAACGAACCGTATAGAAGAACCTTTAGAGCAGCGTTTCATACGGGAAGTAACGAGAACAGAGAGATGTGATACTTTTGAAAGTGGAATGGAAAAATTGAGAAATATAAAAACAGCAGAACAGTATCCGGTGCTATTTATTGATCACAACAATTATCAGGAAATATGTGAGTATAAAGAGAGAATCAGGGTATATGCCATGGAACATCCGGAGACAGAAATTGTTTTGCGATATCCCTTATTTAATATGGTGGAAAGATTGGATTTCCAGAAGAAAACAAATAGAAATTTGAACCAATTTACAGTTTAGGAGGCAGGAAAATGTATACATTGTCATTAGAGATCATAAATAAGTGCAATTTGAATTGTACTTACTGCTATCTGGGCGAGAAGAAAAATACATACATGAGTTTAGAAACGGCTCAAAAGATAATCGATATTGCTGTGCATGAAGCAAATAAACAGCATGATCGGACACTTATGGTTTACTTTATTGGAGGGGAACCCCTTATGGCATTTAATCTGATGAAAGATGCGGTAGATTATACGAAGAAAAAATGCCAGGAAACAAACTTAATATGCAAGTTCAGTACTACGATAAATGGAACGTTAGTTACGGATGAAGTAATTGACTTTTTTGTGGAAAATACATTTGAGGTGAAGGTGAGTTTAGATGGTCCTGAGTATGTTCAGAATTTGAACAGGAGAGACTATGCAGGAAATGGAAGTTTTGAAAAAATCATGAAGAATCTTCCGTTATTGAGAAAATATGAGCAGGAAACAGGAAATCAGATTTCTGTAGCCAGTGTTGTGACAAGTAATAACTATCAATATTATGCAGAAAGTTTCCAATTTTTGCTTGATTTAGGAATTAAAAAATTAGAATCAGGAATTGATTATTATTGCTCCTGGAGTGATGAGCAGCTACAGAGGTTACGAGAACAGATAGAGAAGGTATTTGGCTTATATAAAGCATATATACAAAAAAATCAGGAAGTAATCTTCTGGAATCTTTGGGAACAATATCTGAAATCCTTCCTGATTCCATGTCCATTTTACGCATGTAAGGCAGGTTTGACAACTTGCTATGTAACAACGGATGGTGGGATTTATACTTGTGCGGAACTTCCAGAATTTAAAATCGGTTCTGTAGAAGCCGGGTTGGATGTTCCGAGGATTCGAGAGATTATTTACCTAGAGGATCAAGAGGATGCAATGTGTAAAGAATGTCAATATATTAGACATTGTAAAACAAGAGGCTGTCAGGTGGCAAATTATGAAATTCACCAGAATGTATATAAACCTATAAAAGTGAATTGTGAAGTGACGAAGTGGATGTATCATCTGATTCAAACAAACTTAACTGAAAAACAGCTTGAAAAGCTGAAACAAGAATATGAAAGGAGATATTTACGCCATGGAAAGTAAAATGAATGAGTTTATTAAGATTACAGAGGGAGAAAAAGTGGCTTTAATTGATCCGATAGGAAAAGTCTGCCTGGGGGTAAGTAGAAGATTTGCAGACAATTTAGATAAACCAGAGTTTCAGGAAAAGTTATTCCCTGTATGGAAGCAGCAAACTGAATTTATAAAGGAAATAGAGAATAATCATGAGAAAATCAATACGGTATATTTGATGGTAACCAGGAAATGTAATATGAATTGTGATTTTTGTGCGATCAGTGCAAACGACAAGCTTCGTCCAGAAAAAGAATTTAAGCTGGAGGATATACAGAATAAGGTGATTCCGTTCTTTCAGAAAAATAAACCACATAAAATGATTCTTACAGGTGGAGAGCCACTGATTAAAGATCAAATTGTGAAAATTGCAAAAGCATTAAGAAATGGTTTGACTTGCCCAATTACACTGCAGAGCAATGGTCTTGCTATTACCGAGGAATTAACAGAACAACTCAAAGGATATATAGATGAAATTGATTTCAGTACCATGCACATGTTTGGAACACCTGAAAAGGAGCAGCAGCTAATTAATCATATCGAGATGTGTCAGCAAGCTGGAATAAAAGTTGTCCTTAGTTTTATTTATGAGAAAACCAATGAAGTGGATTTGTATAGATTGATTGATATAGCTGCTAAATATGACATTGATGTTCTTTTTAATATTGTTTCATCTGTGGGTAGGGCGAAAGAAAACTCTGAAATTTTAACAGATATGGAACATCTTGATATGAACCTGAAGATAGCAAAATATATATTGAAACAGGGATACGAGAATAAAAAAATAGGGGGAGCCTTTTATCAAAGAATTCAGGTAAGAAATTCTTGTGGGGGTTATGGAAAAGTTATGGCAATTTTCCCAGAAGGCGATATTTACATGTGCCAGTGTATGGAGCAGAACCAGGTTCGAATGGGAAATATACTGTCCGATGAGCCACAGAAAATTTTACAGGAATTAGAAAATTTATTGAAAAAAGATGAAATTAAGAGATTGTTCTGCGCTGAACATAAAGAAATATGTAAAGAATGTGATTACCGCTATATATGTGGTGGACGTTGTATGGCATCAGAAGAACCCTATGATTACCGGTGTATTTTTTTAAAAGCAGTATTAAATTATGTATTGTTTCACTATGATTCTAAAGAAAATAGAAAGAAAAATTTAGAAATTTATATTGAGTATATGTCGGCGGTAAAGAGAAAATGGGAGAAAGAAGCCAACTAGGAAGAAAAAAGAGCAATTTAGACAAGAAATATAGATAAAAGGTATGTGAAAGTGTATACATATAGACATAAGGAGGTGAGTTCTATGGAAGAATTCAATACAGAAAGAAAATCCTCAGAACTTAACAAAGAGGAAGTAAGTGTTTACACTAATGATTGTGGTAACACAAGGTATGAATGCGTAACGGATTGTTTTGGGGTGTTGGCTCTAGTTACACCTATGGAGTAAGTATCGGAAAGTAGAAAGGAGATAATATTCTTATGGATGAATTAAAAGAAAGAGAAGCTCAAGAATTATCAAAAGAAGAAATTGACGTATATAAGGCAGATTGTGGAGAAATTCAAAATCATTGCAAAAAGGACTGCTTTGGTGGTGGATCATTTCTGAATCCGGATTATTAAAAAGGAGGGTTATTGTCATGGAAGAAAAGAGAATAGAAGTAACTGAAAACGAAGAGTTATTAAAAGAAGAAGTTGATATTTATGAATTGCCGGATTGCGATATCGTTCGTAAGAAATGTGAAAATGATTGCATTGGTGGCGGCGCTTTTTTAAATACAACTAAGTAATACATAGAAAAATATGGAAGGCTATTCGAGAAAATAAAATCGAGTAGCCTTTCATTGATATTACACCACTTTACAACTATTATAAATAGTGCTCCTTTTGCTGAACAAGGTATTTTAAGGCTTTCATAAGGGCAGATGATTTTATTATACTTTCGCTCTTTTT
>NZ_JBQIOP010000029.1:0-52554 GCF_056822245.1 Petralouisia sp.
ATTTAACCGCCGGAGTAATAATATAATAGTATTCTCCCTTTTTGGTCAGATGAGGAGCCTCGATACATCCCCGGTCTGTTCCGCCGCGCCACATTCTTTTGGGATATCCCACAATTTCTTTTCTTTCAGTAGAATACTCCACCATGCAGATAGCGCCGGGCTTTTCATATCCTTCCCGTGTCTCCCATTCCAGAGAGACCACATATTTCTTTCCATTGTCATCATGGAAAATGGATGCGTCAAAACCGGAAGAATGCAGGTATACAGGTTTGCTCTAGGGTCCTTGAATATCTTTTGCAGTGCTCAGATAATTATCAACATCAAAATATCGTGCATTCATAGAGTTCATTACTCCATATACAACATAGAACAGATCTTCTTTTTCGCAGTATGTCAAACACGGCGCCCAGATTCCTTTTGCACTGGGAAGTTTTTTCAGATCCACTTCCTCGTCGTCTGTCAAAACATGTGTAAGCAATTCCCAGTTTTTTAAATCCTTTGAATGGTACACCGGGATACCGGGGAACCACTCAAAGGTAGATACTGCCACATAATAATCTTCTCCTTTTCTGCAGATACAGGGGTCGGGATTAAATCCCGGAAATATTGGATTTTGAATCATTGTCTTATCCTCCTCGCTTTATTTTTCTGTCGGGAACCAGCTGAAGTCTACGCATCTTCCTAAATCCCAGCTGTCCCATCCAATCCAGCCTTTGTCGTTTACGGTGTCTGTCAGCAGTTTATAACTCCAATAAAAGTATCCGCTGCCTTTATTCCATGCCTTGAGCTGTGCATTGGCAATGATGCGATAAATTTTTTTCTTTTCCTCATCATCCAACTGCTCCTTTGGACTCCCCTCCATACCATTCAATATGCTTTGCCCTCCTTTTGTGTCAAACCCGCAGGCCAGCGAATTGAACAAACACCATTCGCCGCATATCACCAGGAAATATTTCAGCTGGATTTCATCAAAATGTATATTCCTGAAGTACAGCAATTACAGTTTATTTTAGGCGATCCCAGTGAGAACCCCCATTCGGCAAACGAAGCTTGAAATATTCAAAGAAACTCTGACGCAAATGCAGATTGCCAATGACATCCGTCCAAAAGGTTATCTTTTGCATTTTAACAGCCTGCTTTTTTGGAGTCCGGGTATTTCTGCCGCTTTTTTAAGAAACACATGGGGCTTACGTTTTTGGAGTACCTGAATGAGGTCCGCATATCTCATATTTATCAGGATTTACTTACAACAAATGATACCTTGCAGGATATTTTGGGACGTCACGGTTTTACAAATTATAAATTATTTCGTAAAGTATTTTTTGCACACTTTAACGCTGCTCCTTCACAAATCAGGAAACGGTTGACGCGGGATTTTTAGAAGCAACAGTAAAATATTTATAAAGATACGACAAAATTCGACAGAATATACAATTATACAATCGTTATGATAGAATAAATATGACCAAAGGACTATTAATCGACATAGATCGCACTGGTACGATAGTACTTTGAGCTCTTTGTCGAATCCAGGGGAAATCTTTTCATTGAAGGAATAATTAATTGAGGATATAATACAAATAGTTGCCTTTTATGAGGGTTTATTAGCAAAATCAACAGGAGGATGTAACGTGGAAAAATTGAATGTGGCAATTGCAGATGACAATGAGAGAATGTTGAGGGAATTGGGGGATATTGTAAGAAGTGATGAAGAACTCCAGGTAGTCGGAACGGCGAAAGATGGAGAAGAAGCATACGAAATGATAAAAAAGAAAGAGCCGGATGTTGTGCTTTTGGATATTGTAATGCCGAAACTGGATGGTTTAACGGTAATGGATAAAATCAAAAATGACAAAAATATGAAAAAGCACCCGGCTTTTATCATGATATCAGCAATCGGGCAGGAAAAAATCACGGAAGACGCATTTTCATTGGGAGCAGATTACTACATTATGAAACCGTTTGACAACGACGTGGTGTTGAACCGGATTAAGCACGTTAGGAATGCTGAGGTACATAAAGGCAGCGAGGTGCGCAAAGTCAATGCATATGAACGGAAACAGGAGTTAGAAGAGCGGAATCTGGAAAGCGATGTGACAAATATTATTCACGAAATCGGCGTTCCTGCTCATATTAAAGGCTATCAGTACCTGCGGGAGGCAATTATTATGTCTGTGCGGGATATGGAAATGCTTAATTCCATTACTAAAATACTTTATCCCGGAATAGCAAAGAAGTATCAGACCACCCCAAGCCGGGTAGAGCGAGCCATCCGTCATGCCATTGAAGTGGCGTGGAGCAGGGGAAAAATGGACACAATTGATGAATTATTCGGATATACCATCCATAATGGAAAAGGAAAACCTACAAATTCTGAATTTATAGCTTTAATTGCAGACAAAATTCGGTTAGAATATAAGCTGAGAGAATAAGTAGGAGGTTTTTTACATGAAGAGAATACTCTTTGCAGCATCTGAGGGAAATCCCTTTATTAAAACAGGAGGATTGGCGGACGTTGTCGGCGCGCTGCCGAAATATCTGGATAAAGAGAAATTCGACGTAAGAGTTTTTCTGCCTAAGTACCTGTGCATTCCCAAGGACTGCAGACAAAAAATGAAGTACATAACAGAAATTTATGCAGACATGCCGAGAGGGAAAGAGTACATAGGAATTTATGAAGCAAAAGTAGATGGAATTGTGTATTATTTTATTGACAATGAACATTATTTTGCGGGAAACAGCCCCTATCATCAGATTTTTGAAGATGTAAATAAGTTTGCCTTTTATTGCAGGGCAGTTTTGGCCTGTCTGCCGGAACTGGGATTTTGCCCGGATATCATACATTGCCATGACTGGCAGGCGGCTTTGATACCGGTATTTTTGGATGCTTTCTATCGGGAAAATTCCTTTTACCGGAATATAAGAACGATTATGACCATTCACAATCAGAAATTTCAGGGCAGATGGCGGATTGACGATATTGAAAATTGCAGAGATCTGCCGGCAAATTACCGATATGGCGCTATGGAGGCCTATGGGGAGACGAATTTCCTGAAAGCGGGGATTCTCCATGCAGACCGGGTTACTACGGTCAGTGAAACTTATGCAAAGGAAATCCAGGAGCAGGCAGGCGGAGAGGGCTTGGACGGGGTGATGCGGGAAATATCCGGAAAACTTTCCGGTATTGTCAACGGAATTGACGAACAGGAATACAATCCGATGACAGATCCCATGATTTCAGTACATTTTAATGAGAAAACCATAGCGAAGAAAAAGAAAAATAAAGAAGCGCTGCAAACAGCCCTGGGACTTCGGAAGGATTCATCTGCCCTGGTGCTGGGCGTGGTTTCCAGACTGACCCAGCAGAAAGGCTTTGATCTGGTAAGGGCAGTGATGGAAGAAATGCTGAATACCCTGAATATTCAGATAGCAGCTCTGGGAACCGGAGAGGAGCAGTTCCAGGATTTTTTCCGGCATTATGACTGGAAATACCCGGATCGGGTTTCGGCAACCATAGGCTACAGTGAGGAAATTGCCCATATGATTTATGCAGGGGCAGATGCTTTTTTAATGCCTTCACAGTTTGAGCCCTGCGGGCTGAGCCAGCTGATCAGCATGCGTTACGGTACGGTTCCCATTGTGCGGGAAACGGGAGGCTTGAAGGATACCGTAGAGCCTTACAATGAAATCTGGCATACCGGAAACGGGTTCAGTTTTACAAATTATCACGCAGGCGAGATGCTGACGATTGTCCGGTATGCTTATGATGTGTTCTGCAATTATCCCAAAGACTGGCGCGGGATGATGAAACGCTGTATGGAAATGGATCATTCCTGGCAGAGTTCTGCAAAGAAATACGAAAAACTGTATCAGGAGCTTTCATAGATAGAATTTTGCCGGAAAATACAAAAAGCTGTATCAGGAGCTTTCGTAAACGGAAATCTGCCCGGTATGCCAGTTATAATAATAGACGCAGTCGGACAGGATTTCTTCAGGGGCTACTTCTGTCAGATTGATTTCCTGTACGAGAGAGGGCAGTTCTTTGGGATCTCCGGCGGCGGAAGCGGGTATGGCAATTACTTCATGAACGCTGCTTGGAAGAAGGTAAAGGCTGTCCTTCAGACGTTCGGCCACCTGCTTTAATTCCTTCTGGTAAAGAATGCAGCAGGCTCCGTTGAAACGTTTCTGGTTGGTGATTACATACATGGGAACAATCTGGGAATGAAGGGTTTCCCGGGCTTCATCGCGTTCCGGCCCAGGAAGCAGATCCAATGCAGGCAGAACCAGATCTGCAAGTGAATCACAGCAGAAAGTGAGCAGGACGGGAGTGTTTGTAAAGGCGGCGTCATAAAGCTCTTCCATAGAAATATTCCAGTATTCCAGGTGTTCATTGTAGATGGGGATGGCTGCATTTTTACAGGGGCCTTCCTGTATCAGACAGTAAAATACAATAGCCAGATCCAGATAGGGAACATGGGGGACTTCTTTCAGGAGTTCCCTGTTTCGTTCATAATGGATTAATTTGTAGACGATGCGGGAACGGATGTTGTCAAAACAGGTAAAAAATGAAGTGTCGATATTCCGAAGGCTGCAATGCTCGTAATAATAGCTGAGAATCTGATTCTGAAGAGCAGGAAATGAAGCTCCGTCCAGATATTTGGAAAAATAAGAATTCAGGTAAATGGTGGGCGAGATGTTGCTGCCTGGTTCCAGAATCGTAAGACCATCCAACAGGATGTGATTGTTATGGGAAAACTGACGGATCGAAATGTGTGTGCCTGCCGGAAACAGTTCCGCCAGATTGTCTGTCAGTTTTTGTTTAAATTCTTTGTAAGTCATATTACCTCCTGGCTGTGCTGGCAGTGGGAGGTACATAAAAATATATGTGTTTTTCACTATAACACGGGCAGAGTAAAAAAGCAAGAAATTTTTGTAAAAATCGGACAAAAAATCCAGCCGCCCGGTGTAAAAAGGACGGAAATTGCAAGAGTTTGTAACAAAATGGCATGGAGTATGCGAAGTTTTTTATTGACAAATATCAGTTGACATGTATAATGTAAGTATGTTTTTTTATAAATTTTAGAAGATTAAAGTGGTGCAATATGAAATAAACACACAGTCATTATGCATGTTTCTTTGATCTTTGCAAATCAAAATACAGAAGGTAGGAGAGAGGAAAGTGGCGAAGTATATTGGAAAACGATTAGTGCTGGCGATTGTCTCGATTCTTATTGTCAGCGCCATTACATTTTTTGTAATGAATGCTATTCCGGGAGGCCCCTTCAATAAGGAGAAGGCCACCAGTGCGGAAGCGCAGAAAGTTTTGGAAGAGAGGTATAATCTGGACAAACCAATTGGAGAGCAGTATGTGCTCTATCTTAATAATTTGATGCATGGAGACTGGGGGATATCCCTTCATAACGGACGTGACATCTGGGATGAAATTCAAATGCGTTTCCAGGTATCGGCCAAGTTAGGCGGTATGGCGGCGGCAGTTGCCATCGTGATTGGACTGGTGCTTGGCAGTATTGCGGCCCTCACCCGCAACAAGCTGCCGGATCGGCTTATTATCTTTTTTACAACATTGGGGACAGCGATGCCATCCTTTGTTCTGGCAACTCTGCTTCTTTTAATATTTTGTCTGAAGCTGGGATGGTTTCCGGTATGGTCCTCCAGCAATCCGAATTACGTTCTGCCGATTATTGCGCTGAGCGTATATCCTATGGCATATATTACACGTTTAACAAAGACAAGTATGTTGGATTCTCTGAATCAGGATTATGTCCGTACTGCAAAAGCAAAGGGAGTTCCGGGCTGGAAAGTAATCTTTAAACATGCGCTTCGTAATGCACTGGTTCCTGTTGTCACTTATGTGGGACCTATGGTTGCATATATTCTGACCGGTTCCATGGTTGTGGAAAATATTTTTACCATAGGCGGACTTGGATCAACGTTTGTAACAAGCATTGTAAACCGTGACTATACGATGATTATGGCAGTTACGCTGTTTCTTGCCATTTTGATGGTATTTGCGAATTTGCTGACAGATATTGCGTATAAGATGATTGATCCGAGAATCACGTTTGAATAAATTGAGAGAAGGACAGAAAGGACGATAGGAGTATGCCAGAGAATCAGGAGTTGAAGAAAAAGCAGCTCTTTTCCGCCCAGGTGGATTTGAGTAAATTTAATGATAAAAGTTTTGAACCGGCAACGGAGGATGAAAAGAAGCAGCAGGATGTTATGGGAGAGTCCACCACGTTTTTCAAGGATGGTATGAGACGGCTCAGGAAAAATCCCCTTGCTATGGGAAGCATTGTAGTGTTGGCTCTGATTATTGCGACTATTATAATTGCGCCGATGATTGTGCCGTATAAATATTCACAGATTATTTCGGTAAACGGAATCCGGGATAAGACCGCTGCAAATCTGGGACCCTTTGAGTATTCCAAGCTGGAGACAAAGTACATGGAAGAGACAGGGGAGAAGCTGTTTCCCCATATTTTCGGAACTGACAGTTTGAGCAGGGACTACTTTATCCGCGTAATTTATGGAACGAGAGTCAGTCTTTCGGTAGGCGTTGTGGCATCTATCATGGTATTGATTATCGGACTTTTGTACGGTTCCATTGCCGGATATTTCGGCGGGACGCTGGACCTTGTGATGATGCGTATTGTGGATATTATTTATTCTCTGCCGGACATGCTGATCATTATTCTGCTTTCGGTGGTTCTGAATGAGACGCTGAAATCTTTCATCGAGGGAACGGCTCTGCAGGCGTTGGGAACCAATATGATTTCGATTTTTATTGTGTTCGGTTTGCTGTACTGGGTAAGTATGGCCCGTCTGATCCGCGGGCAGATTCTTACGATTAAGAATAATGAATATGTATTGGCGGCAAGATGTATCGGCACGAAAAACAGCAGAATTCTGCGCAGGCATATTTTACCCAACTGTTTGTCTGTTATCATTATTACGACTGCATTACAGGTGCCCAGCGCAATTTTTACAGAGAGTTACTTAAGTTTCCTGGGACTGGGCGTTTCTGATCCGCTGACTTCTCTGGGAAGTCTGGCCAATGACGCCAGAGCGGGTATGCAGTCCTATCCTCTGCGGCTTGTGATTCCTGCAGTTGCAATTTGTCTGATTGTGTTGGCGTTGAATTTACTGGGCGATGGTCTTCGTGATGCATTCGACTCTAAATTGAAATAAATAAGGAGATAAGCAGATGAGCGAAGAAAATAAATATATTTTGGAAGTAAAAGATCTCCATACCAGTTTTTTTACGGAAAATGGAGAGGTTCAGGCAGTAAATGGAATTTCCTTTACCTTAGAGCCGGGAAAAACCCTGGGAATTGTGGGAGAATCCGGTTCCGGTAAGTCGGTAACGGCGTATTCCATTATGCAGATCCTGGCAGAAACCGGTAAAATTACCTCCGGAGAAGTGAAGTTCCATGGAGACGACATTACCAAATGGGGCAGCAGACAGATGCAGAAATTCCGCGGTGAGAAATGCTCCATTATTTTCCAGGACCCTATGACCAGCCTGAATCCGGTGTTTACGGTTGGAAGCCAGTTGGTGGAAGCAGTTCTGCTTCACACGGATAAAGATAAGAAACAGGCCAGGGAACGCGCCGTAGAGATGCTGACACTGGTTGGGGTAAATGAACCGGAGAGCCGGATGAAACAGTATCCCCACGAGCTGTCCGGCGGTATGCGTCAGCGTGTAATGATTGCCATGGCATTGGTCTGCGAGCCGGATATTCTGATTGCAGATGAACCCACTACGGCCTTGGACGTTACGATTCAGGCGCAGATTTTGGAATTGATGCAGGATTTGCAGAAAAAACTTGGAATGGCAATTATTATGGTAACCCATGATTTGGGTGTAATTGCAAGCATGTGCGATGAGATTCTCGTTATGTACGGCGGAAGAGTTTGCGAGCGGGGAACGGCAGATGATATTTTCTATCAGCCGGCCCATGAGTATACCAAAGGTCTGCTTCGCTCCATACCGAAAGCAGACAATATGAATGAAAAGCTGGTTCCCATCGGCGGAACACCCATCAATCTTCTGCAGATGCCTGAAGGATGCGCATTCTGCCCCAGATGCGATGCGGCTATGAAGATCTGCCTGAAGGAAAAGCCAGAAGAACTGCGTGTCAGTGACACACATCTGGCAAGCTGTTGGATGAATATTAAAGAGCTTTATGAAGCACAGGAAGGAGAACGGTCATGAGTGAAAACGAAAAGTATCTGTTAAAGGTAGATCACTTAAAGCAGTACTTTCCCGTGCGTCAGGGATTAAAAACAATTCCGCTGAAAGCGGTGGATGATATTTCTTTTGCCGTAAAGCCCGGTGAGACATTGGGGCTTGTAGGGGAATCCGGATGCGGAAAAACAACGGTAGGAAGAACGCTGCTCAGGCTGTATCAGCCAACCTCAGGACGTATTGAGTTTGACGGAGAGGTGCTTTTTGACAGCGGAGAAAAATACGATGAAAAGGGAAAAGTCATTTTAGGCCCGGACGGCAAGCCGGCTCTTGGGAATAAAGTGGATGTCAATATGCTGCCTTACCGCAAGCAGATGCAGATGGTATTTCAGGACCCGTATTCTTCCCTGAATCCGCGTATGACAGTGGAGGATATTATCGGGGAGCCGTTGGATGTGCATAACCTCTATGCCAACCGGAATGAGCGCAGGGAGAAAATTCTGGAACTGATGGAACTGGTAGGACTGAATGCGGAACATGCCATGCGGTATGCCCATGAGTTTTCCGGCGGCCAGAGACAGCGTATCGGAATTGCCCGTGCACTGGCGGTAAATCCGAAATTTATCGTATGCGACGAACCTGTTTCTGCTCTGGATGTGTCCATTCAGGCTCAGGTAGTCAATATGTTTGAGGAATTACAGGAAAAATTGGGCGTTGCATATCTGTTTATTGCCCATGACCTTTTGATTGTACACCATATTTCAGACCGTATAGCGGTAATGTATCTTGGTAAAATGATGGAGCTGGCAGACGCAGACGAGCTGAATGCCAATCCAATTCACCCATATACGCTGAGTTTGCTGTCCGCAGTGCCTATTCCGGACCCGGATACAGCAAGAAAGAGCAAACGTATTATTTTAGAGGGAGACGTGCCAAGTCCCCTGAAAATGCCTACCGGATGTCCGTTTCGGACCAGATGCCGGTATGCGACTGACCAGTGTGCACAGGAGATGCCTCAGTTAACAGACCGGGGCAACGGACATATGGTTGCATGTTGGAATAAGTAAGGTTTTTTCCAGAGTTTTTCTTTGGTGAAAGCATAGATTTCAATATTTCAAATAGGAGGAAATAATATGAAAAAGAAACTGGTATCCGTATTACTGGTTGCATGTATGGCATTGAGCCTGACAGCCTGCGGCAAAAATGATGCAGGAAATAAAAAAAATGATGCAGCAGATAATACACAGACAGAAGGCACAGAGAATTCTGATGCAGAAGAAGGAGCAGATACAGAAGAGGGAGCAGAAGGTGGTTCCATCACTAACTCTGACACAAATGTGCTTTACATCAATCTGGCTTCTGAGCCTGACTATCTTGACCCGGCGCTGAACAGTTCAGTAGACGGCGGATGTCTTGCGGTAAATACGTTTGCAGGACTGTATACTTATGACAAAGAAGGAAATCTGATTCCGGATTTGGCAGTGGATATGCCTGAAGTGTCCGCAGAGGAAGAAAATGAAGGCAAGATTTATACCGTTAAACTGAAAGAATCAAAATGGAGCAACGGTGACGATCTGAAGGCACAGGATTTTGTGTACAGCTGGAATCGCGCATGTGCTGAAGAGACAGCAGCAGATTATGGATATCTGTTTGACATTATTGCAAGAAAAGACGACGGTACTCTTGCAGTAGAAGCTACAGATGATTATACACTGGTAATTACTTTAGTAAATCCATGTCCGTATTTCAATGACCTGATGGCTTTCCCGACATTCTTCCCGGTACATCAGGCTTCTGTGGAAGCAGCAGATCCGGATGGATCAGTTCCCGGAAAATGGGCGCAGGAAGCAGGATTTGTATGTAACGGCGCATACACTCTGGAGTCCTGGAATCACGATGAAAGCATGGTTTACAAGAAAAACGCCAACTATCATAACGTTGACAGCGTAACCATGGAAGAGCTTCACTTTATGTTAAGCGCTGACGACACTGCAATTTATGCAGCGTACAACAGCGGAGACGTAGATTATATTGATAGTGTTCCAAACGATGAAATTTCTTCTTTGAACGGCGTGAATCCGGAATTCGGTATCCTGGACAACCTGGGAACTTACTACATTGGCTTCAATGTAAACGATCCGATTTTTGATGGAAAAACAGTAGAAGAAGCTGCAAAAATGCGTCAGGCTATGAACCTTCTGATTGACCGCCAGTTTATCGTTGAAAATATCGGACAGTCCGGACAGATTGTTGCAGATTCTTTCGTTCCGGTTGGAATGGCAGACGGTAACGGCGGAGAGTTCAAACAGGCAGATACCAGTTACTATGATGCAGAAACTACCGGCGCAGCTATGGTAGAGGATGCTAAGAAATTGATGGAAGAAGCAGGATATAGCTTCACAGACAACGGCGACGGCACTTATAAAATTGACCCGGCAATCAACATGACATACCTGACCAATGACGGTACCGGCCATGTTGCAATTGCACAGGCAGTACAGCAGGATTTAGGCGTTCTTGGAATTACCATGGAAATCCAGACTCAGGACTGGAACGTATTCCTTGAGAACAGAAAGAACGGAAGTTTTACCATCGCCCGTGAAGGATGGCTGGCTGATTACAATGACCCTGTAAATATGTTAGAAATCTTTACTTCTGATTCCGGTAACAATGACATGCAGTTAGGAAAAGGCGAGAAGAGCGATTCCGCACCGGATTGGGCAGAATACGACGCATTGATTACAGAAATCCGCAACACTGCAGATTTTGCAAAACGTGTGGAGTTAATGCATAAAGCAGAAGATATGCTGATGAATACATGGGCAGTTGTTCCGCTTTACTACTACAATGACATCTACATGCAGAAACCTAACGTAGATGGAATTTATGCAACCGTATACGGCATGAAATATTTCATGAATGCTACCAAGAAATAAGATATTGTGTTTGTGAATTACTGAATTTCAGTACAAAAGACAAGACATATAAAATCATCCCCGCAGAAGAACCTGCCAAAGAGCAGTTCCTGCGGGGGTGATTTTTTCTTTTATTCAGGTTTACTATAGTATTAATCTGCTGCCTTAATCTCTTTCCAGAGCAGATTCAGCTTCATGGTGGCTTTATCATCCAGAGGTTTTAAAACTTCACAGTTATTCAGCGTTTCTGTAGGCGGGAAAATGGTTGTATTTTCCTGCAGATCCGCATCCAGAGAATTTTTTGTTTTCTGATTGGGAGTGGCATAGTACACATAGTCGAAATTCATCATGGATACATCTTCCCGGCAGAGAAAATTTAGAAATTTTTCTGCATTTTCTTTCTGTTTGGCGGATTTGGGAATAAACCAGGAATCAATCCACATGTTGGAGCCTTCTTCCGGTACGGAAAAAGCCAGTTTGTCGTTAAATTCCAAAGCATATCCGGCCTCGCCCGAGTAGACCACGGCCATGGCGGCATTTTCCGAAATCATTTCGTCCTGGGCCTCGTCCACCAGATAAGAATATACCAGAGGTTTTTGTTCAAGTAGTAAATCCTGGGCTTCTTTCAGCTGCTCGTCATCTGTGGTGTTCAGGGAATAGCCCAGGATTTTCAGAGCTACCATAAAAGAATCCCGGACAGAATCTGCCATAATGATCTGGCCGGAATATTCTTTATCCCAGAGGATTTTCCAGGAGTTCACTTTGGATTCATCCACCATATCTTTATGGTAGAGGATGCCCACTGTCCCGAAGAAATAGGGGATAGAATATTTATTTTCCGGATCAAAGGATTTGGAAAAATCAAAGTAGGTGGAATCCAGATTTTCCGAAAGGGGGATATTGCTGTAATCCAGTTCCAGGACCTCCCCTTCCTGAATCAGTTTTTCTATCATATAATCGGAAGTACAGATTAAGTCGTAATCAATGGCTCCGGCCCGGTATTTGGTGTACATGTTTTCCGGAGTGATGTATTCTTCCAGTTCCACGGTAATTCCCGTTTCTTCCTCAAACATTTCAATGGCGTCCGGGTCCAGATATTTGCCGTAATTTAAAACAGTCAGCGTATTTTCTGAATTCTTAGATCCGCAGCCTGCCAGCAGCCCGGAAAAAACCAGGCCGGCGAACAGGCAGCAGATGGCTTTTTTTCGTTTCATTGATATCTCCTTTCTTGCGGCCGGAGGCCTTCGCCCTTTTGTAAAATTTATGCTTCTTCCCTGCGGGCAGAGGGGCCGAAATTCATAAACAGCAAAAGCACCAGGGCCAGTAAAAATAAAATGGTGGACAAGGCATACATTTCCGGCCGGATGCCTTTGCGCATTTCTGTGTAAATCATGGTGGACAAGGTGTGAATGCCTGCTCCTTTGGTAAAATACGTAACGGAAAAGTCATCCAGCGACATAGTCATGGCCATCAGAAAACCGGAAAATACGCCGGGACGTATCTGAGGCCAGATGATTTTGAAAAAAGCGTACAAAGGCGTAGCGCCCAAATCCAGAGCCGCTTCGTAAGTGGTGCGGCTGCTCTGCTTCAGCTTAGGCAGCACATTCAGTATCACATAGGGGATGTTGAATGTGATATGGGCAATCAGAACGGTGCTCATGCCAAGGCGCGTGAAGCGCACGAACAGAAGCATCATGGAAAGTCCCGTCACAATATCTGCATTGAGCAGCGGAATATTGGTGGCGCCTATCATAACAGCCTGATTTCTCTTTTTCATGGCGTCAATTCCCAGGGCTGCCAGTGTGCCTAAAAGGGTGGCGAACAGCGCCGAGGCCAGGGAAATAAACAGCGTGGTGCCGAACGCTTCCATAATGGAACCGCTGGAAAACAGGTTTTTGTACCATTTTAATGTAAAGCCGCCCCATTGAACCCTGGTTTTGGAGTTGTTAAAGGAGAGTACGATCAGCACTCCAATGGGCAGGTACAAAAACAGAAAAATGAAAGCCAGATAAATGCGTTCTGCAGATTTTTTTACCATACGCCAGCACCTCCTTCTTCTCCTTTAGAGCTCATCAGAGCCATGCTTGCAATTACAAAAATCATAAGCACCAGGGACAGTCCGGAACCCAGGTTCCAGTTATATTCCTGCATAAATGCCTGTTCAATGACATTTCCGATTAAAAGCACTTTGCCGCCTCCCAGCAGATCAGAGATGGCGAAAGAAGTCAGGGCCGGGACAAATACCATAATGATGCCGCTGACAACGCCCGGCATGGTAAGGGGCACAATGATTTTAAAGAAAATGGTAACGGAGCCTGCCCCCAAATCACCCGCCGCTTCAATGATGTCCTGCTGAATTCTGGACATGGCATTGTAAATCGGCAGGATCATAAAAGGCAGGAAATCATATACCATGCAGAATACTACGGCGGCGGGGGTGTTCAAAACGTCCAGTACAGGAAGTCCCAGTCCCTCTAAAATGGTGTTGATGACGCCGTTATTAGAAAGCAGCAGCTTCCAGGCAAGGATGCGCAGCATAAAGTTCATCCACATGGGCAGGATAAAAATAAATACGATAAATCCCTGGCTTTTTTCTTTCATATTGTTTAAAATCATGGCCAGAGGGTAGGAGAGCGCCAGACAGACGCCGGTACAGATGACGGCCAGTTTCAATGAGAGAAACAGTGATTTTAAATGTATGGATGCAAAGATGGAGCTTATATTTAATAAAGTAAAATGTCCGCTGGTGGTAGTGAAGGCATAGTACAGGATCATTACCACAGGAAGCAGGATAAAACCCGCCATCCATAAAAGATATGGGCCGGCAAGAAGCTGCCGTTTTACATTACGCATCTGGGTTCACCGCCTTTTCACAATAGTTGGATTCTAATTTATTCATCTGATTCTACCGCCTTTTCGTCACTGGATTCCGGTTTGTTCATAATCTGGATATTGAAGGGGTCTACCCGGATGCCCACATGGCTTCCTACCGGATGCATCTGGGTGGTCTGCACCAGCCATTCGAATCCATTGGCAAGGACTTCAATTTCCCAGTGGACGCCTTTAAAAATCAGGGAGGTGACATCGCCTTCCAACATTCCTGTTTCCGGAGGTACCAGTTCCACGTCTTCCGGACGGATTACCACGTCCACAGGGGTGTGGCTGCCGAATCCTTCATCCACACAGGGGAAGTTTACCCCCAGAACCTGAACCAGACGGTCTCTTATCATGGTTCCGTCAATAATGTTGCTTTCTCCGATGAAATCAGCCACAAAAGCATTGGTGGGCTCATTGTAGATATCTTCCGGCGTACCAATTTGCTGAATGTAGCCCTGGTTCATTACCACAATGGTGTCGGACATGGTGAGAGCTTCCTCCTGATCGTGGGTAACGTAAATAAAGGTAATGCCCAGTTCATTTTTCAGGCGGATCAGTTCATACTGCATATCCTGGCGCAGCTTTAAATCCAGCGCTCCCAGAGGTTCGTCTAACAAAAGCACCTTAGGTTCATTGACAATGGCCCGAGCAATGGCAATTCTCTGCTGCTGGCCGCCGCTTAAGGAATCCACGCTTCTCTTACCAAAGCCTTCTAAATTTACCAGCTTTAAGGCGTAATTGATTTTATCGTCAATATAAGCCTTGCTTTTCTTTTTGATTTTCAGTCCGAAAGCAATATTTTCTGCAATGGACATATGGGGAAATAAGGCGTATTTCTGGAATACCGTATTGAGCTGCCGTTCATTGGGGGCAAGGCTGGTGATATCCTTTCCGTCAAAAATTACTTTGCCGGAATCCGGTGATTCAAAGCCGCCGATAATCCGCAGGGTGGTGGTTTTTCCGCAGCCGGAAGGACCTAACAGTGTCAGAAATTCATTTTCACGGATATACAGGTTCAGGTCGTCTAATACCATCTGTCCGTCAAAAGATTTGGTGATGTTTGCTAAATCAATCAGTCGTTTGCTCATGGCCGATGCTTCCTCCTAAAAACTTGGAGGCGTGGAAACCCATAATATAGTAGCTTCCCTGCCGCCGTAATTTTCTATGTAATGTTTTTTTCCTGCTTTAAAATAAAAAGACTCCCCTTGCCTGATCACAAAAGAGCGGGGCCCGTAGTGCAGCTTTACGGAGCCTTTCAGAACGTAACCGAATTCCTCTGTTTCAGTGGGAAGATACATTTCAGAAGTCCCATGGGGGGCCAGAGTGACCAGCACCGGTTCCATGGCGTTTTTCTGGGCGTTGGGTATGACCCATTTAATGGTATGGCGCAAATCTTCATTTTCCTTAATAAAATAATCTTCCTGTTTAAACACAATCTGTTCCGGTTCCTGGTCAGTGAAAAATTCTGCCGGGGTAGTGCCGAGGCACTGGATAATGTCAAGCAGCGTACCCACAGAAGGGGAGGTCTGGTTGCGTTCCACCTGGGAAATGAATCCCTTGGAAAGCTCACTTCGATCCGCCAGTTCCTGCTGGGTCAGCCCATATTGTATGCGCAGTTCTTTCATGCGGTGCCCGATATCCATAAAAGCCATCCTTTCTAAATGAATATAAACTTTATGTATAGTAATTGTAAAGTCAAACCAATAATAGATTTTTTGTTTAATAATAATAAACAAAATCTATTATATCCAGAAACCAGAAAATGTCAATAGAAAACCGGCAGAAAAATTTACAAAAATTTTCAGAAAAGGGATTGCAAAACAGAGAGAAAACGGGTATAATAGACAAAGATTTTATAAGACATGCCAAAGTGGCGCAGTTGGTAGCGCGTCGCATTCGTAATGCGTAGGTCGAGGGTTCGAGTCCCTTCTTTGGCTGATTACCGGGAGCTGTGAAGTATTGCAGCTCCTTTTTGTAAATCTTTGCTTCCGGCCGGATAGAGTGCCGGCTTGGAAGTGTAATAGCTTGATGGAAAAGTTGTGGCAGCCAAAGACGGGAACGCAGCCTGTCAGAAAGCAGTTTGGGTGTAAATTATGAGCCGTGCGATTGCAGTTTATTATATATTTTGCCCTCAGAGACGGGAGACTTCGGGGAGCTATCTGCAATATCAGAGGGAGATTGCAGATCAGGCATTAAGATATGGTTTCAGAAAGCAATTTGATCTTGAATTCAGCCGGGATAAGGTGGTAACAGGGAAAAACGGGAAACCATATTGGAACGGGGAGGAGGATGTCTGGTTCAGCGTGAGCAATACGGACGGCCTGGTGGTTTGCGGAATCACTGGCAGCGGCAAAAAGACAGATTCAGAGAGAAATACGTCGTCTGTGGATTCCAATTGCCCCGCGCTGTCTTGCGGCAGCAGGGGCCCGGAGCATTACAGGTATGAAATTGGCGTGGATGCGGAAAGACCGCGAAGCGTCCGGATGCCGCTGCTTCTGCGATGCTGCAGCCAAGAAGAGATTCAGTATATTCTTGGGAAAGAGAATGACTGCGGTTCACGGGAGGAACGGTACTGTGAGGAAAACAGAACAGAATCGTCAGAGCAAGGCTGTTTTGTTTCTGAAAAAAAGACAGACAGACCCCAGTTTAAATTCCAGGTTCAGGATCGCTTTTCACAGATTTGGACGCTGAAGGAGAGTTATATCAAAATGACAGGAGAGGGCATGAGCTTCCCATTAAAAGAAGCCGCATTTTCTGTTCAGAAAAAAGTGAACGGAGAACTTGATATATCCTGCAAACAGCCTGGTTCTTTTGCCCAGAGAAAGATAGACGATTACTGGATTGCAGTTTGCTCTGATTTTGGTGAAAAGGCCCGGATCGTCTGGCAGGAACTGAAATTTCCGATTCAGAGCGTGTGAAACATGCATCTGGCAGAAAGAATGTTTCAAACACGCTCTGGCAGTTGTTTTGGCGTATTGGAATACCGGCTGTTTGCAGCAGGAAATTTTTTAAAAACACTGCAGCACAGAGTGGGCATGTCGATAAATAGTCATTTTTAATTCAGCCGTTTTAAATATTGCTTTTCCAGTACATTAATCAGGCTGTACAGTCCCCAGGCCAGAATGCACAGGATTACAATGGACATAATTACCCAGTCCAGCTTAAAAACCTGGCTCCCGTAAATAATCAGATAACCAAGTCCCTGCCGGGAGGAAATAAATTCCCCGATAATAACCCCCACCAGACACAGGCCGATATTGACCTTCATAAGCGAAAACATGGCAGGGATATTGGCAGGAAGGATTACTTTTGTGAGGGCGTGATAGTTCTGGCCGCCCATGGTGTAAATCAGCTTTATTTTTTCCGGGTCCACAGACTGGAAGCTGGTGTACAGGCTTAAAATGGAACCGAAAATGGCGACTGATACGCCGGTGATAATAATGGTTTTGTAAGTTGCGCCCAGCCACACAATCAGAAGCGGCGCCAGGGCGGATTTGGGAAGGCTGTTTAAAATTACAAGATACGGCTCTAACGTTTCCGAGAGACGTTTGTTAAGCCATAATATAATTGTTATGGCAAGGGCAAAAAACAGAACGAGTCCGAAGCTGGCAATTGTTTCAAACAGGGTGATTCCGATGTGGGCAAACAAGGTATGATCCAGTATCATTCCATAAGCGCAGCGCAGCACCTTGGATGGGCTGCTGAAGATAAAGGAATCAATTAATTTCAGCCTGGCAGCTCCTTCCCAGACAGCCAGAAATAAAATAAAAATGCACAGCCTGCTGACTGTGACAGTGCGTTTATGCTTTTTCTGAGTAAGCAGAAAATTCTGTTGGGCAAGGGAGATTTCACTCATCTTCATTCAGCTCCTTCCATATTTTATTAAAATAATCTTTAAATTCCGGAGAATTCCGCCGTTCCAGTGCGCTGATATTGTCCGGAAAATTGATATCTACCACAGTCTGAATGGTGGCGGGGCGTTTGCTTAATACCAGTACCCGGCTGCCCAGACTGACTGCTTCTGACAAATCATGGGTTACCAGAATTGCGGTTTTCCCTTCTTTTTTGATAATTGCCCCAATATCATCTCCTACGGTGAGACGTGTCTGATAATCCAGAGCGGAGAAAGGCTCATCCAACAGCAGAATTTCCGGCTTCAGCACAAGGGTGCGGATCAGGGCCGCCCGCTGGCGCATGCCGCCGGAAAGCTGAGAGGGCCTGGCGTCTTTGAATTTGTACAAGCCGTAAGTTTTCAGCATATTCAGCGCTGTTTCTTTTGTTTCCGACGTCAGCTTATTCTGGATTTCCAGTCCAAGCAGAATGTTTTTCTCAATGGTGCGCCATTCAAACAGATGGTCGTGCTGCAGCATATAGCCGATGGCATTGCAGCTTTTCTGGTTCAGCTTCTGTCCATAAAACAAGATGGAACCGTGCTCCGGTTCCAGAAGCCCTGACAGGAGGGAGAGGAGGGTGGATTTGCCGATGGCAGAGCAGCGGAAACAAAGGGAGTGATTTTAACCAGGTCGGAACATGTATTTTTAGGTATGTTTGATGATTATTGCGGGATGGAAAATAAAATTTATATCAGGATTAAATATTTTATCAAAAAAATCAAAGATATCATATCAGGAATTTAAACAACCCATAAAGAATAAATTGCCAGCGGGCGCATAGTATACTATGAACTCTGCTGGCAGGAAGTGGGTTGTTATGGCAGGAAAAAAACAGGAAATTAGGATTGTAGTACATATGCCAAAGCAAGTGGCTTCGGTTTTCAGCAGAGAGCAGGCAGAAGAATTTTGGATAGAAAAAATATCAGGGAAAATCAGGGAATCCGGCCTTACAAAGCAACAGCGGAAACAACTGGCAGATAATTTGAATCATTGAAATTCTTGAATCATTTCCGGATACAGGCAGGCATACCTTTCTGGTGTGCCTGCTTTTGCGTGTCATATGGAAATTGATTGTGAAACAAAGGGGGATAGGGTATAATATGGCATGAGGAGGGTTCCACGAAGTGGGAAAAGCCCGGATGGTATCTGTATGGCGCTGAAAAAATGGTATCGGATGGAGGTGGAAGTGATGAAGAAACCATTACCGATCGGTATTGATAATTTTGAAAAAATAAGAAAAGATGGCTATTACTATGTGGATAAAACCATGTTGATTAAAGAACTGCTGGAGTTAAGAGGAGAAGTAAATCTGTTTACCCGTCCAAGGCGTTTCGGAAAGACGTTAAACTTAAGTATGCTTCGGTACTTTTTTGAAGATACGGGGGATGCAGAGAAAAATGAAGGGAATAAGGGGCTGTTCCAGGGGTTGAAGATTATGGAACAGGGCAAAGAATTTGAAAAACATATGGGCGGGTACCCGGTTATTAACCTGACATTGAAATCAGCCAGGCAGCCAACCTTTGCATCAGCATACAGTAAGATAAAAAGAGCAGTCGCAGATGAATTTCAGAGGCATCAGTATATCTTAACGAGTGAAAAAATTAATGAGGAAGATAAGAAGCTGTTTCAAAAAATTGCAGGCCGAAGAGCGGAATATGATGATTATTCGGGGGCATTGGAGTTTTTATGCAAATGCATTCATCAGGCAACAGATAAGAAAACAGTGATTCTGATTGACGAATACGACGTACCGCTGGAAAATGCATATTTTAGAAATTTTTATGATGAAATGGTCAGTTTTATCCGTTCCCTGTTTGAATCTGCGCTGAAAACGAATGAATATCTGCAGTTTGCTGTAATTACAGGATGCCTGCGTATTTCCAGGGAGAGCATATTTACAGGGCTGAATCATCTGAAGATTATATCCGTACTTGACCAAAGATACAGTGAGCATTTTGGGTTTACGGAGCAGGAAGTCATACAGATGATGGAATATTATGGCGCAAAGAGCCGCTTCTCTGTCATGAAAGAGTGGTATGATGGATATGCCTTTGGCAGTACAGAGGTTTATAATCCCTGGAGTGTAATCAATTTTATGTATGATTTATATGCAGATGTTCAGGCATATCCGCGTCCCTATTGGATCAATACCAGTTCCAATGATATTATAAAAGACATGATTGCCAGGGCTGACCGGGAAATGAAAGGGCAGATTGAAATGCTTTTGGGCGGCGGAACTCTGGATATCCAGGTTCATGAAGAAGTAACTTATGAAGATATACACAGTAACAGCGAAAACCTGTGGAATTTCCTTTATTTTACAGGGTATCTCACAATGGAAAGTGAATATTTTAAGGAATCGTCAATCTTTTTGCGGGTAAGGATTCCCAATACAGAGGTGAAGGCGATTTACGAGACTACGGTTTTAAACTGGATGAAAGATACCATAAAGAAAGAGGATTTTCATGATTTATACCACGCGATGGAAGATGGGGATGCCCGGAAAATGGCAGACATATTGAACGGGCAGTTGTTTTGTACCATTAGTTTCTATGACAGTGCAGAGAACTTTTATCATGGCTTCCTGGCGGGAATTTTAAGCCAGAGTGAGAATTATCTGGTGAAGTCCAATCGTGAGTCGGGAAATGGGCGGTCAGATATCATGGTGAAAAGTCCGTCCCTGCGGGGGAGGTCATTTATTCTGGAGCTGAAAGTATCAGACTCGATTGATGATTTGGAGGACGATGCAAAAAAAGCGCTGCAGCAGATATATGATAAAAAGTATATGGAAGAACTGCGTAGGGAAGGATATCGAAAGATTGATTGTTACGGGGTGTCTTTCTTTCGGAAAGATTGTGAAGTCTGGTTTGGGAAAGGGTAACATTGATCAGATGAAAGACTGGGAATTTTTGATTTGGAAATTATAAGAACAGAAAAATGAGTGGAAAAAGAGCAGCCAGGGAAGCTGCTCTTTCCTGTGGACTTCATTGCAGGTGGCTCTGTTTCGGCACATAACGGATCAGAGGATGTCATCATACTGCTTAAACATAGCAGTTGCTTCTTTCTTTGAATATTAAGGATACGGTTTTGCCTGTATCTACGCCGCATAAACTTTGATATTTTTCCCGGAATATGCTGGAAACCCATACTGCCATGGAAATCAGGCTGAGGCTGTCCCATTCTTTTTGAAAAGTGATGATAAAGTGCCATATCTTTCTTTTTCTGGAACTGGTTTTCTTCTTTATTAATTTGTTACATTTATGTGGGTAATGATATATATTTTTAAATTTTGATAAATGATGAAAACATATGAATCAATAAGATATTACTCCGGCGGTTAAATATCGCAGTATCTTACTTGCCCAAACCTCCATCTGTTGCGTTGTGCCCGATAAAGCGGGGCAGACCCTCATCAATCGCTGTAGCCCTCGCTACAGCTCAATCTTCCGCATTGCATATGAAAATTTGTTCTGCGTAATCTACTGCGATATTTAACCGCCGGAGTAATATAATTGAAATATAATTGAATAAGAAAGAACCCAATGCAAAACAAGAGGTGAAAGATACAGATATAAGATATAGGATATATAAATATAGAACAATATAAATGGAAAGTAAATAATAATGGAAAGACAAGAATGTGTAATCGTATGGCATAGGCAGCATTCCAACAGGTAACCAGCCTTTTCGTGTATCCTGGAACCCCGTATTTTGGGCTTCCGGGATTTTTTTAGTTGGAAGTTGTACGCACAAAAGATTAGAAACGGTTACCATCAGTAACAATTAAATGTTGCTGTCAGTTGTAAAAAATAATAAATAATAAATGATAAATGATTATGACAGTTGGAAGAAGATGCCAGAAAACAGTATTTGAATTACATATTATAGCTGTGATACACAGCCATGCAGCATGGAACTTGTTTTTCAAATTGGGTGGAATTATGCTTAAATTCCAATTTCCAGATGGTGTAATGGACGTTCAGGGAGAGTCAGAGGTTTCCAATTCTGCGGCAGGATATTTAGATTTTACAGAGGCAGGGACAATAGAATAAGAATAAAAGAAACTAACAGTGAAAACGGTAATGCAAATTTGTCACGAAATATAAAATCTGCTTAGCTTTGTTCTAGAGCAGAACAGGGAGGAACTGAGACAGAAAAAATTTTTTGAAAAAAGGAATACATAAAATATAAGGGTTTCCAATATCCAAAAACGGAAATTAGCCCTTCCTGTCAATAATATCACAGATAATCTGCTGTATACGGGTCAGCTGTGTACCGCTTAATCCGGTGATTTCAATATAATTCCTGTCGTCCAGTTCCAACAGATAATCTGGACTCATAGAAAAGAACTGTAAGATTTTAACCAGCCTTTCAATTTCTATCATGCAGAAATAAAAATTTTTATATATAAGCAAAAAGATTTCCAGAACGTCATAATATGTCGTTCTCATACAGTATGGTATAGCTGTAACGGAGGTCGGGTAGATGGCAAAGGCGGATAAGGTAACCCGGATTATGATAATGTATGAAGCCATGCGCAGGGGGAGGGCAATCCATAAGAAAGCTTTCTGCATGGAATATGGAATCTCCGAACGTACATTTGAAAGGGATATAGCGAAAATCAGGACATTCTTAAGCGAAAATTATAGCGGGCAGGAAGCTGAGTATATCCGTTCCAGAAATAGATATCAAATGTTGGGGAGCCGTGAAAATGGAGAACTGTCCTTCTCAGAACTGGCACTGATCCTTAAGATAGTAAAAAGCGGACAGGCATTGGAAAAGAATGAATTTGAAGGGCTTACAAGGAGCCTGCAGTCTGTAATGGAGAAAAGGAAAAAAGAAACAGCTCAGAAATTTATTCAGCAGGAAATCAGCCAGTATGAGGAAAAGGAAGGACAGGAAGCCTTTTTAAAGCTGTTTGGCGATTTGTTGGAATGTATTTCAGAGCGGAACGTCATCCGTTTAGAGATGAAAGGAAAATGTCAGAGAGAGAAAATGATTCAGTTTTATCCAGTTGCAATGGAATGTCAGGAAGGAGAATTTTATCTTTTGGGCTACCAGAAGGAACAGGAACTTTCTGTATTTCTGCTGGATGAAATAGAATCCTTCCAGATAGCCATCCAAAAATATGATAAGGAAATTGCAAGGAAGTACAGTTACCAGAAAGGGAAAGAACTATGTAAGAAATTGCAGGAGAAAAGGAGAGGAAAAACATGAAACGAATGAAATTCCCATTCCCTCAATGAAGGATGATATTGCGAAACTGGAAAAGGAGTATAAAGAACGGAAATTCAAGTGTGCCTCCAGAGGCAGGTAAACAGGAGGAAAATTGGATGGGAGAAAGAAAGATGTATTACGAGAAAGACTCAGATATGGGGTCTGTGGGTGGTAAACAGAAAAAGGATGAAAGCACTGTGGATGGACTAACGGTGAAAGAAGCAGCAAAAGTCCAGGAGATATGGGAACGTTTTTTAGCAGCATACAAAGAGAGCGGCCAGGAACAGAAAGAATTTATCTGGTTAGAACGCCAGCTTAAGAGAGAACTCCCGGAGAAACCACAGGATGAAATCCATAAGATGAAAGAGGAGATTGTCACCTCTATCCGGGAATATGATACAGATTTACAGGATATGGCAAAGCAGATGGAAAGCGGCAGGACGAAGGAACGGTGGTTCGCTGACCGTCTGGAGGAAGCAGCAAAAGGGGTGGCAGTCAATAGGTATGGGGATTACCTGAACCAAATTAATACTGCAATGGAAGATGCAAATATCCAAATGATGAAAACTGTTATGAGGATGGACGGAGAAGTCAAAGAATGCATCAATCTGGATGGGTTTATTGCAGAGCAGCATCAGGTAAACAGCTTTAATGCAAGGGCAGCATTACAAAAATCTGGATTTTATGCAGAGATACCAAAGGAAGGAGAGGCGTACGGAAAAAATTCCTTTGATGTGGTAATCCGAAACAAAAGCGAAGCAAAGGAAATTGTGCATCAATATCAATTTAAATTTGGGAAAGATGTAAGGTCTACCATTGAACTGTTCAGACGGGGCAATTACAACAATCAGAGAATGGTGGTTCCTGCGGATCAAGTGGAGGAAGTGCAGAGGGCATTCCCAAATAAGACGGTAACAGCATATATTGGCGGTACGGATAAAGTAGGAATTACATCTGACCCGCTGACAAAAAAAGCGGTCAGGCAGATGCAGACAGAAGCTCAGGAAACAGGCGTAATCCCAAAGACAGACTGGAATGTGTACAATACCAGGGAACTTGCCATTAACCTGGGGAAACAAGCTGGTGTGGCTGGGGTGCAGGCTGCATTGTTTACCACTGGAATCAGCCTGGCAGGACAGGTACTCAGCGGGAAAGAGATTGACGGGGACGAAGTGGTGGAAACTGCTTTGCGGACAGGGGCGGATACAGGTGTGAAAGCAGCGGCAGGAGGCGCGCTGACGGTGGCTTCAGAAAAGGGCATCCTTTCCATCTTGCCAAAATCCATGGCGCCGGGAACTATTACAAGGATTGCCTGTGTTGCTGTGGAAAATGTGAAAATTCTCTGGAAAGTTGCGAAAGGGAATTTAACCTTGAGGGAGAGCTTAGAACATATGGGCAGAACCAGTACAGTCATGGTTTCCGGTTTGGTCTGTGCTGGAGTCGGGGCAGGGATTGGGACAGCAGCCTTTGGATGGATAGGGATTATAGGTTCAATTATCGGTGGAGTAATGGGCGGCATTATGGGGTACACCGCTGGAAGCACAGTTGGGGAGAAAGTAATCAATGGTGGGAAAAAGGTTGCGGAAAAGGGAAAGGAAGTTGTGGAGCGGGTCTGGGAAAGCGTGAATGAATTTGGAGGGAAAGTTCTGGATGGAATCTGCTCTTTGTTCTGGTAATCATTCAAAATACAGGAGGATAGGAAATGGAATAATTAATAATGTCTCTGCCAAAAAAAATGTATATTCTGTCAAGATGGAATGTCGGATCTATTAGGTAAAATCAGGGCAGGAATATGGAAGTACCAGTCTTTTCATTAACAATGACATAATATGTCATTGTTAGGGTGTATGATGAGGTAAATACGAGAAGAGAATTGGAAAATATGTTAGGAAGAAATGCATAAAAGAATGGCATGGTACAGAAAAAGAAAAGCGGAGAGGGAAATGATATGAGAGAGAAAATGCTGGAACAATTAAAAGAGGAAGAAAGGGAACAAAGACATGAAGTATATGAAGAAAAGCTGGAGGATGCTGTGAAAGAAATATCTCAGCTTGTTTTAGGAGAGAGATGGAAAGAAATCGAGGAAAGAGTTGAGAATATTATGGATATGGTGCAGAAGATGGCTTTTACAGAAGGTTACATTTATGCAATTGCAACACTGGAAGAAGGATTAACAAATATGGTATAATATATTTGGAAGAAAAGATGTTTGGAGGTTATTATGGATCATGGAAAAACACAAAGAGTTCTTTCTATTTATACCAGATTGACAGGGGGCTATCTGATTAACAAGGCAGAGGAAGCGCAAAATTATGGTGTAAATGAGAGAACAATCCAGAGAGATATTGATGATATCAGAGATTTTATGGAATCGGAGACCGAGAATACAGGGATTATCAATTACGTGCCATATAATCGCGCGGATAAGGGATTCCATATGGAACAGGTTGATCAGCCGAAGCTGACAAATGGAGAAATTCTTGCAATTTGTAAAATATTGCTTGACAGCAGGGCTTTTCCCAAAGGAGAAATGTCAGATATCTTAGATAAGCTGATTTCCTGCTGCGTTCCAGAACAGAATCAAAAGCAGGTAACACAACTGATAAGAAACGAGGAATTCCATTATGTGGAGCCAAGGCATAAGACGAATTTTTTGGATACCATGTGGGAGATTGGACAGGCAATTAGAAATTGTCAATACATAGAAATGAATTATTACAGGATGAAAGACAAAACTGTGGTAAAGAGGAAGGTAAAACCGGTTGCAATCATGTTTTCCGAGTATTATTTTTATCTGACGGCGTTTATTGAGGACAAAGAGGTTTTGAAAGATTTTGATGTCCTAAATGATTCTTTTCCCACCATCTACCGGATCGATCGCATCAAAGATCTGCGTGTTTTAGAGGAAAAGTTCCATATCCCCTACAGCAGTCGGTTTGAAGAAGGAGAGTTTCGAAAAAGAGTCCAGTTTATGTATGGCGGAAAGTTGCAGAGGATAAAATTCAAATATTTTGGCAATGATATTGACGCTGTTTTGGATAGGCTTCCTACAGCAAAAATTTTAAAAGAGGAGGAGGGCGTTTATACGTTCAGCGCCGAGGTTTTTGGCAAAGGGGTTGACATGTGGCTCAGAAGTCAGGAAGAAATGGTAGAACTTTTATGACAAACAGATAAAAAGGAAGAAACGGAGGAAAAAATGGAAAAAATAGTACAGGCCCTAGAAGAAATTCAAGAGATGAACAATGTGTATGGAATTTCAAATGATTTAGCCAGTAAGACATTGGATGAGATGGAATATGCGAAAGTATGCACGCCTGTCATCGGAAAGTTCAGTTCTGGTAAGAGTGCATTGGTAAATACGATTTTAGGATACAACGGAAAACTGTTAAAGGAAAATATTACCCCGGAAACTGCAGTTCCTGCGGAAATTGTTTATTCTGAAGCTGAGGAATCTGTCATTGTCTTAGAAAATGATGGCCAGAGCAAGGAAATATCCCTGGGAGAGTTCAGAGATTATGAGGCGGATGCTTCAAAAGTAAAGAGAGTGCGCCTCAATTTGAGCAACAGTTTTCTGGAGGAAATTCCAGATGTGATGCTGGTAGATATGCCTGGTTTCGAGTCAGGGTATGAAGTTCACAATAAAGCGATTGATAATTATCTCCCTCAAAGCCTGGCTTATATAATAGCATTTCCAGCAGACGATATGATTGTAAGAAGCAGCGTTGGGAATATATTGCGGGAATTGTGCCTGAACGATATGCCGCTTTGCGTTGTAATTACCAAATATGACAAACGCAATGATGAATTTGAGATGACCTTCCAGAAAATGAAAGAAAGTCTGAAACGCTACGTGGGGGAACGCAGTATTCATTATTGCCGTACCAGCAGTTTTGAAGGAGAGGTTGAGGAGTTGGAGGAATTCCTGAAAGAAATTCAGAAAGAATCACAACAAATTTTGGCAGGGAAATTTGCAGGCGCTGCCAAAACAATCATAGAAAATACAGAAAATTACCTGAAAACTCTCCTTGCAAACAGCCAGTTATCGGAATCGGAACTGGCAGAACAGGAAGAGAAGCTGCAGAGACAATTACAGGGGATGGAAACGAAATTTTCCAGGGAACAGGGAGATTTTCAACTGGAAATTTCTTCCTGTGTACAGGAAATCCAGGATGACGTGCAGCGTGCCATGGAAGCAGAAGAATCCACCCTGATTACCATGGCCATGAATAACCAGAGCATCAACGAACATTTGAACAATGTTGTCCGCAGGGCAGTGACCGTAAGCGTGAAAAAAAGATTTCTTTCGAAAGTGGAAAAATATCTGAAAAGAGTTGCCAAATGCATGAACGAGGAATCTTTCGGGGACGTTCATATTTCTTTTCATTATGATACGAAAAATCTGGGACAAGGCATTACCTCATCCGTTGTGGCAGTGGCAGCAGGCATTTTGCTGGGGCTGCCGATTTTAGGGGTAGTGGCGGCAATTGCCATGAAGTTCTTTGGGAACAGGAAGCGGGAAGAGGCGAAGCAGGAAATCAGGAGGAAACTGCAAAGCGAAGTGTTTCCAGAAGTGCTGTCTGAAGTAGGAAGCGGGATAGAGGCGGCAATTACAGAACAGATGAAACTTGTCAATACGTCTATTGAAGAGGAGATTAAGACTCAGCGAGAAACTATAGAAAAAGCAATGTCAGATGTCCGGGAACAGATAGAAGATGAGAATACCAGAAAAGAAGGGCTTGCCGCTGACATAGAAAGGGATTTAGAGAGGATAGGTGGACTCAAAGATGGCTTATGATGAAGAAACATATGAAAAACTGGCGGGCAATTTCCAGCTATTGTGTAATATTATCCGGCAGAAATCCGAGGGGGAGCAGTTAAAGGTTGATTTATCCAGAATTGAGGAAATGATTCAGAAAAAGATACCGGACACATTGAAGGAAAATGCCCCGGAAGATTTTTATGAATTATACATAAACTTTAAATCGGAATATGAAAAATTCAGGGATTTTATTTTGTATGATAAATTGATTGGCAAAAATATTATTGCGCTGGGCGGCGGTTTTTCCAGCGGCAAGTCCAGTTTCTTAAACGCGTTAATGGGGAAACGGGTGCTTCCTGCGGATATCGACCCTTCCACATCAGTTCCTACCTATATTGTGAGCGGGGAGAAGCACGAGGTGTTAGGAATCAATGTGTTTGATGCAAAAGTGCAGATGCAGCCCAAAGATATTCGGAAAATTGCCCATGGATTCGGGGAACTGGAGGATGAAGAGGAGGAAAAGGTGGCAGATGCGGTTACCCTTGGACATGTACTAGAGAATATCTTTTTTTCCACCCCATTACATAAATACGACAGGATTGCATTTTTGGATACTCCGGGGTATTCCAAACCGGATTCCGAGAAATATTCGGCGAAAACGGATGAGCAGATTGCAAGAGGACAGTTAAATGCCAGCAATTACATTCTCTGGTTTGTGCAGGCGGATGCTGGGACAATTACAGAGGAAGACATAAAGTTTATTAAGACTCTCCGGGAAGATACGCCAAAGCTGGTGATTGTGAATAAGGCAGACAAGAAGAACCTGAAGGACTTAAAAGAAATTATTTCCAAGATAAAAGCCAGCCTGGATATCAAAGGGGTGCGGTATGTGGATGTGTTTGCCTTTACCAGCAGGATAAATCAGGTGGAGGATGAAGAACTCTGCTCGTTTATAGAGGCGGATACGGAAAAGATTAAAAAGCAGATAGAGTCCTGGAACCGGCAGGTGTATGAATCAAATTTTGCAAGGAATTTTAAGATTCTGTTTGTCCGGTGCAGGGAATTCTATGAGGATGAAATCGACGAGGAAAGCCGGAAGCTGGTAAGGCTCAATACTTCCATCACAAAGCTGTCGGTAGAGGACGTTGACTCAGAAATCCTGGAGCCCCTGCAGTCTATGGTGCGTGATGCACAAAAAACGGTCAATGAATTAAAGGACATCAGAGAGAAGCTGAAGGAATTGCAGGATGAATTTTTTACAGAGATAAAGTTCATTTCAGATGTGGTGGGGATTGCCATGCCAGAGCCGTCAGAAATAGATTTGCTGCAGGATAATGTGCAAAATCCCATGGAACTGATTGCGGAATATAAGAAAGAGAAAAACATTCAGACGGACCCTTCCATTGGGGATATGCTGCAGAGTGTATTTGAAGGAATTGAACCGGTAATCAATAAGCGGCCAGGAGGCAGTGAATATAGGGATGAACTGCTGGATGTTATTCTTGCTGCCTGCAATGTGGAGACAGAGGAGATCCATATTCATGATTGTGTAAAAAATACAGAAGAGTATGCAGAGCTTTGTAAGTTGGAACATGAATCTGTTAAGATTGGCAATATCTTTGGGCGGACAGAAGAATACGCAGGAATTGTAAAATTACAGTAGGAGAACAAAAAAGATGGGAAAGATAGAGGAAAATATTTTAGAAATCCGTAATCATTTTATGGAATTGCAAAATGAAAAATACACGATCCACAATGGCAGGCTTTCGGACAAGGAGGAATATCTGAAATCCCTGTATGTTCAGATGCTGTCTACCGTTGTGCAGTATGAGAATGATGTCACAGAAATGCAGTTATTGTTTCTGCAACGGATTGTGAAAGGGCTGTGTTGTGAACTGCAGACAGAGGATTATATGAGGAAGGCGCTGGATATTTCTATGGTGGAAGTGAAGGAATTTGCAGATGCTTACCAGTCAGAGGAAGGCAGGTATTATTTCGCGTTGAATGGCATGATTCTGTCGGCCCTTGGTGAGAGGAATGACAGCAATTATGAATATTTGGCAGAACTGATCCAGATGCTTGGGATTCACATTACAGAACTGAGGTATCTTTCGAAAGTGGCGGAGACGGTGCTGATGCAAAGCTCTGAAATTTTTGATGAAGCCAAAAAAATGATGACGGAGGAACTGGGCTTTTTAGATCTTACAGATTATATCAGGAATTTCTATGCAGGGGCTGTAGTTGACAGTAAGAGCGAAGTGGTTTATTCTGCGCCGGAGAAGCAGGTGGTTCATAGCCTGGAGACAGAGGGTATGGAGTTTTACCAGCGGAAAGTGGTTTTTATTGGCATCGAAATTAATGTGGCTGGTAAATGGCAGTTTCATGGCTGCGAAGAAGTAAGGTTTGAGAACTGTACTATAAATGGGAATGGAGGATATTTATATCTGCAGGGAGTGGGCAGTTTTCAAATGAAGGGATGTAAGGTGCGTAAGTTTGCCAATTCCTTTGCGCATTTGGAATCTGTTGGAAATGTATTGGTTGTGTCCAGTGCATTCAATGAATGTGGTCGAAAAGAAAAAAGTAAGGAGAAGATAGTAGGTGGAGGAGTGTTTTGTTATGAGGGAGAAGGGGAATCTGTGGTTTTTCATGGGAATTATATACAGAATGTCTATATAGAAAATACTGGTTATGTTGGAACAGCAAGTGGAGCCTTTTTTGGTTTAAAAAGCAGTGAGAGAAATATGTGCTTAAAGAGGATTGAGGTAAAGAATAATATATTCACAGGGGGCACGTGTATAAGTGAGAAGGATGCGTGGTATAGAGACAAGGAATGCTTAATATTTTATGAAAAGGCACAAGAAGTGTCTGAAAAAAGCAATACCGTAAAAGGCGGAATTACAAGAATCATTGCAAAGAAATGAAACAGAATATAAAACAGTATGAAAATCGGTATCGTGATACTGCAGTTTTTATATTTAGAAAATGGGAGAAAGGAACTAAACTATGAATTTAACAGACCTTCAGAAGGAACTTCGTTCCATGGAAGAACATATTTCTGAACTTCAGAAGGCGATAGAAGAGATGAAGCCCAAAACAAAGGAAGAAGAGAAAGAGGATTTTGCCAGAATTACAAAACTGGCCTTGCAATATCCCATAAAGGATACAGGTGTATCCAGAGTTACCTCTGTACTCCAAAAGGAATACATGCAGGCTCTTTCCTGGCTGTTGATGTCTTCAGAAGGTAAGATAAAGGATCGCTTATTATATTTATGCAGAATAGCATCAGGATGTGGGATGGAGCTGCATGCGGAAGAACTGTATCAGGCGGGCTTGGAATTCCAGCCAGAGGATATGGAAAAAATCTGCATGGATCTTCAGGAACTGAAATATGCGTTCCTGGCAGATGCGTTGGTGATTGCCAATATTTCTGGGGAAGCATCGGGAAAAGAGATTTCATTGATTGTGGACATTGCCAGGGTATTTGGTTGCGAAAAAGAGGAGATAAAAATAACCGGGCTGGTTGCAAAAGGAATATTAACCGAAGATTGGGATGTTTTGGAGAAAGCGCCCGCTCCCAAGACAGACAGATGGATAATAAAAGAAAACTTTCAGGGATTTATTCCAGAAGAATGGATCATCTCCCACCGCAGAGAATGTGGGAGATTATGTGTGAAGAAATATGAAAAATCTATATTTGCAGCAAGCGGATTCGAGGCAATGAATGGGATTCTAGCTCAGGCTGATAGGTCTGAACCTTTGTGTTTTATCAAAAGCCGCCTTCAGGCGGGGGAATTGGTAAAAAGTGGAGATGTGCTTGTTACATATGAGAAAGAGAGGTTGATTGGAATAGGAAGCTTCTTTGCAAACAAATCTCAAGAAAAACTTGCGAAACAGGAAGAAAACATATACGCTCCCTGCGACGGAATGGTTTCCTTCCTGGAAGACAGCGAAAAAGATACAGAAACCAACAATGAGATGAAATATATTACAGTCTATGTAGTATCATATTTTGATGATTACCAGAAGTTATCAAGATGGTATCGGAAAAATAGGATGAGGAAGGAGAAACAGTAATGGCATTATTTACAGCAGATAACCCCCAGTTTGAGGATTTTACAGCCAATATAGGCGGAATGATTGCAGAACTTGCAGAGGTTGCCAGGGAGGAGGATATCAGGAGACTGGAAAAATTTGCCGCGGATTTTAAGTTGAAGACGGAGGATTTCTACCGTGAAAACCGCAAGCTGAACATAGGCGTGGTAGGTCAGGTGAAAGCAGGAAAATCCTCCTTCCTAAACACATTGCTCTTTGAGGGCAAAGAGATTCTGCCAAAAGCCTCCACCCCTAAAACTGCCACATTAACTAAAATGGAATATTCCAAGGACAACATTATTCAGGTTGAGTATTATTCCCCGGAAGAATGGGAAGTGTTAGAAGAAAATGCGGTGGTGGATCTGGATGACGAAATCTATACTTCCGCCCGGGAAATTGTTGATATGGTACAAAGGAACGGAGTGGATCCCCATCCATATCTGGAAAAAGGCATGGAAAAAATTGAGTTTGGGACATATGAGGATTTGATTTCCCATCTCAATGAATACGTGGGCGAAGACGGAAAATATACGCCTATTGTAAAAGCAGTGACCCTTTTCCTGAATAAAGAAGAATTTCAGGGGCTTTCCATTGTGGATACACCGGGACTGAATGACCCAATCGCTTCCCGGACCATCCGTACCAAGGAATTTATGGAGATTTGCGATGTGGTATTTTTTTTGAGCCAGTCTGGGAGTTTTTTGGACAAAAGTGACTGGACTTTGTTATCTAGCCAGCTTCCCCAGAAAGGGGTAAAGCGGCTTGTTTTGATTGCAAGCAAATATGACAGCGGAATTCGTGATGTTTTAAGAGTTCAGGAAGAAGACGACATTTTCGGCGAGGATGAAAATACAGCCGATAATATTCCAAAGGCATGTAAGCTCATTCGGCGGAAATTAAAAAAACGCGCAAAAAGCAAAGTTCAGGAATTTGTGAAAGATTTGGAAGCAAGGGGCAGCTCTTCGGAATTGATAGAAGTGATAAAGCAATGTGCAGACCCTTTAATGGTTTCCTCCCTTGCTTATAATATGTCAGGCAAACAGCAGCAGGATTACAGTCCAGAAGAAAAAAACATCTACTCCGCTCTGAAAATGTTTTCCGAGGATATGGAAGCTGATTTGAAATTATTGGGCAATTTTGATGAGGTAAAGCATCTGTTTTCCGAGGTAGTGGAGGAAAAAGAAAAAATCCTGGAAAGTAAGTCCAGAAGCTTTATCCCAAATGCCACAGAGGAAGCAGGGAACCTGCTTACCTCTTTCCAGGAGAAGGCGCAGAAGAGGATTCAGGCATTGGAAAAAAATGACAGGGAACAGCTTTTAGAGCAGAAGAAATCTATGGAAGGGCAGATGGGAAACATTCGGGCAGACATATCCAACGTTTTCGGGGAATTTAACGCCAGGCTGGAATCGGAAAAGGCAGAAGGAATCCGGGAACTGCGAGGGGCAGGGAAGGACTATCTGGAGATCAAGGAGCGGACAGGGACAACTACCCATACTGGTTATTACACTACGGGGCATTTGTGGTGGAAGAAAACCCATTCTTACCAGTATGAGGAACATTATTCCTACTGCATTGCAGCAGATGCCATAGAGAATCTGAGAAAATATGGAATTGACGCAACCAATCAGGTAGAAGAGGTATTTACCCAAGCGTTGCAGTTAAAAGAGGTGAAGCGGAAAATATTGAATGTGGTAGTTAATAATTTTGATCTTGGAAGTGAAACATATGATTCTTCCTTGTTTCGGATCATGGTGGAAGAAACGGTAAGCGCCATAGAATTTCCAGTGTTCCAGATAGATATATCAGATGCAATGGATAAAATTACAGGGAAATTTACTGGGGAGATTACTTCCGCAGAACAGAAAACAGAGTTGGCTGTTGCCCTTCAGCGGGCAGTTTCACGCATTTATGACCAGCTGTGCGAAAAATTATCCCTTACTGTCAGGGAGTTTAAAGAATCTATGGCAGCGATTCAAGAAAAAATAGAGGATTCGCTTCTTAAAAATATTGTAGAAGAATTTGATGCTCTGGCACTGCAGTGCCAGAATAAGGAAACGGAGATTGCTGGATATCAGGAATATGTTTCCAGGCTGGAAAATTGCAGGAAAAGATTACATTAGAGGAAAAAACTATGCCGAATGAAATTGAGAAAAACACAAAAAAGTTAAGTAATGAGCTGGATGCTTCCTTAAACCATGCCATGACAATCATTACAAAGGATTATCTGGGAATGTTGGAATCTTATGAGATTATGGATCCCACAGAAGAAGATAAGGATACCAGAATTTCTGAATGCGGAAAATTTTATAAATTGTCTCGGCTTGTTTTGAACAAAGAAGAAAATTTTCTGGACAAGCTGACTACCATTGTAAATGTGGCATCTTCTATTGAATGCAGCCTGGCGACGGTGGTACATAGCGATGGATGTCGCATAGATTATTATCTGGGTATTATATCCAAACGGGCGCGTACAGAAACCGACCGGAAAAGGCGAGAGGCAAATGCAGCCGCTTTTCGTGGCGCTTTGGCAGGGAACCTGACAGGTTCTGATTTGGAAGAGCTGCCAAGCAGTGAGGTGGAAAATCTTCAGAGTACCATATTGACAGGAAAAAGGAACTGCTATTCGTCTGTTTCAGGTATTGTTGCGCTGCGGGACGAAAAAAATAAGAGCATCACAGGCTACGTGCAGGGAATTGAGAATCTGGTGGATTCACTGAAGGGGCAGGAATATACGGTTGTTATGCTGGCGGATCCAATAGATACTGCAGAGCTGCAGGTGATCCGGAAGGGATATGAACTGCTGTACACCCAATTGTCCGCATTTGCCCATCATGCGGTGACATTTAATGAAAGCGATACGGTATCCTTGTCCAAGGCAAGGTCAGAGGGCATATCCAAGGGAATCTCTACAGGCATTTCCATGACCCAGAGCAGGTCCCGGTCGAAGGGCAGATCTTTTGGGATGAGTGCAGGAATAGGGCTTGGAGTTCCGTTTGTGGTGAATGCAAATTTTGGGCTGAATGCTGGAGTTAACAGCGGAACCTCTGATACCATGGGAAAGTCGGATACTAGGAGCAGGAGCTTACAGCAGAGTAAGTCCGTGACGGATACTGTTTCCACATCCAAGGTAGCAGGGAAGAGCATACAGTTCAGCTATGTAAATCGAAGTGTAAAATCTTTGTTGGATAAAATAGACAAACATTTGGAGCGGCTGGATGAATGTGAAAGTTTTGGGGCCTTTGACTGTGCAGCTTATGTGATTGCAAAAGACAGGGAAACGGTTCTGACAGTTGCCAGCAACTATAATGCCCTGATGCGAGGAAAAAATTCCAGCGTGCAGGCATCCCATATCAATTCCTGGTATAAGGAAGAAGAAACAAAGGTTTTGGGGCAGTACATAGGGTCTCTGGTGCATCCTCGCTTTTTATTGAGGAAAAGACAAGGGGAATACCAAGAAGAAAAAATTATTGTCACTCCGGCATCCATTGTCAGTGGTGATGAGCTTGCCATACAAATCGGGCTGCCGAAAAAATCTATTTTAGGCGTTACAGTCATTCCAATGACGCCATTTGGGAGAAACATAGCAGAAAGCGGTCAAGAACGGCTGTTTCTGGGCGATCTTTATCATATGGGTCATGAAGAAGGCGGGTATGGAAAAGAGCAGAAAGTATGTTTGGATATTGAAAGTTTGTCTATGCATACCTTTATCACTGGTTCTACCGGTTCCGGGAAATCGACGACGATTTATTCTATGTTGGACAAATTGATGGTACGTTCGGTAAAGGGACGGAAAGAAAAAATAAAATTTATGGTAATTGAGCCTGCAAAAGGAGAATATAAAAATCGGTTTGGAGGATACCCCAATGTAAAGGTTTATGGGACGAATGATAAGAAAATGCCTCTGTTACGGATAAACCCATTTAGTTTTCCGAAGGATATTCATGTTCTAGAGCATATTGACCGCTTGATTGAAATATTCAATGTTTGCTGGCCCATGTATGCGGCAATGCCTGCTGTGCTGAAAGATGCCATTGAACGGGCGTATATCCTGTCAGGATGGAATTTGGCGACTTCAGAATGCAGCTATGTGAAGGAAATGCCTCTGTATCCTTCTTTTATTGATGTGCAACAGCAAATTAATGTTGTTATGGAGGAGTCCGCTTATTCTTCTGATACGGGAGGAGATTATAAGGGAGCATTGTGCACCAGACTGAAATCACTGACCAATGGATTGTACCGGCAAATTTTTACCAGTGATGAGTTGTGTGTGGAGGAATTGTTTGAGAGCAATGTCATTATAGATTTAAGCAGAACAGGTTCCAGTGAAACCAAAGCTCTGATTATGGGATTACTGGTGATGAAACTGCAGGAATACCGCATGTCAAATACAGGCAAAGGAAATGAACCTCTAAAGCATGTGACTGTGTTGGAGGAAGCCCATAATATACTGAAAAGAACATCAACGGAGCAATTTGGAGAAAGTGCGAACCTGCTTGGAAAATCTGTGGAAATGCTGGCAAATTCCATTGCAGAGATGCGGACCTTTGGAGAAGGATTTGTGATTGCGGATCAGGCTCCGGGCCTGATGGATTTGTCTGTCATTCGGAATACCAACACAAAAATTATACTACGTCTGCCGGATTTGCAGGATCGGGAACTGGTTGGAAGGGCTGCAGGACTGAATGAGGACCAGATATTGGAATTATCTAGGATAAAGACATTTGTTGCAGCAGTGTACCAAAATGACTGGCTGGAGCCTGTGCTCTGTAAAATTGATACAAATTTCAGGGAAGTTCCAGAATTTCATTATGAAAAGAGAAAAGCAGACAATAGAGAGAAATACAGGATTTTGGAATATGTGCTGCTGCCCATTGACAAAAGAAAAAAATTAGATGGCAAGTATGTTGCCGGCCTGATTAATGAAGTACAAAAACTACAGATACCGGCTGAGGTAAAAATTGCATTTCTAGAATATGCCAAAACAGCGGATGATACTGTAATTGAAAGGTTACGAGAAAAAATAGTGTACCATATTTTCGATTCAGAAGAGGCATTTTGCTTTGCAAAGGGGAAAGAGGAGAATATTGCATTCTGGCGGAACTGCCTGCTGGAACGACTGGAACCTGATATCACAATTTTGCCTGAATATGCCCAAAATCAGATTCTTGCACTTCTTGCAAAAGAAAAGGCACAGTTTGACGGGAAGAAAGAATCGGTTTCTTTCTTTGAAAGATTGATGGACTATATAGAGGAGGGAAAAAGGCATGGCATTATTAGATAATATGAAGGACCTAACGGAAATATCGGAAAAGAAAGGAAAGATAGAGCCAGGGTTCAGTGAAGATGCGTTGGAAACTTATAGAAAACTGTTTGAGGAAGGGGATTTTTTTGAAATTTTAAGGGAAGAGAATACAGAAGGCAGAGGGTCTGATATCCCTGAATTAGAGGAAGCTTCCGAATCAGACAGAATATCTCAACCGGAGTATATTCCTGAATCAGAAGAATTGCCCAGAATGGATGTAAGGGGATGCCCCATTGATGGAAACGGAGGAAACTGGGAAGGGGAAAGAGGAAATTCCACATGGGTTCCGGATAGGAATGACATTCCCAAAAATCCGCTGACAAATCCAGACAAACTCACATGGGGGGAACTTCTGGATAAATATGGGATAGATGGAATACCCTTTAAGGATGGCGAGGCAGATTTTTCAGAAGTGTCAAAGGGGGAAGTTGAAATTGATGACTTTACAGATGATAGAGCTGCAAATTTTGACCAGGCAGATGAAAAATTGGCAGAGCAGAGAGGCTGTACCCCAGAAGAGGTTGCAAAGTGGAGAGAAGAGCATAAGTATACCTGGCATGAATGTAAGGATTGCAAGACAATGCAGAAGGTTCCAACAGAAATTCATGGAAATGTCCCTCACTCTGGCGGTGTGTCAGAATACAGGATGCGGAAAGCAGAAGAATAAAGGGAGCAGTTTGGCTTAGAACTTTTGCATTGGAAAAAGCCCAAAATTGAACGATTACGAATAAAGAAAGGAAAGATGTAAAATGGAAATTATCTGTAAAGACAGGGTATTTGGGGAAATGACATATAAACATAGGTGGTATAAGCAGCAGTCTGTGACAATGTTTGGAAAATCCTGGAATATAAAAGTTGTTGCCAAGGCATATTCAGGAAAGCGTATTACAGAAGAACAGAGAAGAGCATACAGAATCTTTTCCGAAAAAGAAGAAGAAGTGTTAAAGCGAGTGGGAGAAAAATTGAAATCTTATGTGAATGATAGTTTAGAAGGAGGACTCGTTGGTGGGGATGAGATAAAAAAGGTAGAACAGGTTTGTGAACTTGAACAGATGATAACACCCACATCATTACTGTTTAAACAGGATGGAACGGCAATCCTATTATTTGACTGTGTATGGGATGTGGAAAATGGAGTAGCGGTAAAATTGTTTCCAGAAATGATTGTTGGACCACAGGATATATTTTTATAAGATATATTATATTGGTGAAACTACAGATTCAGGAGGTTGTTGCACTAAGTCAGATGATGAAATGATAGACCTGATGGGATTTGTAAATAATATTATTACGCATATTACAAATGGGAATGAAAACGAGGAAAGGCTGGTGAATATTATGGGAGGAACTGTAATTGAAACAGAATCGGAGAAACTGATACAGCGTGGAGTAAAACAAGGAATACGGCAGGGAATGCAGCAGGGCAAAGTGCAGACTATTATTGAACTGGGCAAGGAGGATGGGCTTGAAGATACAGCCATTTTAGCCAGACTACAGAATAAGGCGGGAGTGACCCTGGAACAGGCCATGTCCTATCTGCGTAAATACGGGGAACAATCGTAAAGGATGGAAAGAAATAATGGTAATTTTTATTTACAGCAGGAAATCCAAATGGACCGGCCGGGGAGAAAGCGTGGAAAATCAGCTTGCCATGTGCCGGGATTACATACAGTATAACATTGAAGGCGCCGGGGAAGCCGAAATCGTAACATATGAAGATGAAGGCTACTCCGGCAAAAATACCAACCGTCCCCAATTTCAGAAAATGATGCAGGAAATCAAAAAAGGAAACTGCAATTATCTGGTGTGCTACAAATTGGATCGGCTGGGCCGCAACATTGCAGACCTGGCCAATCTGGTGGAAACCCTGAACAAGCTGGATGTTTCTTTTATCAGTATTAAGGAACGGTTTGACACTTCCACTCCCATTGGAAAAGCCATGCTTTATTTTGCAGGAGTTCTCGCCCAGATGGAGCGGGAGCAGATTGCAGAGCGGGTGCGGGACAATATGGTAATGCTTGCAAGAAAGGGCAGGTGGCTGGGAGGAAATACGCCCCTTGGGTTTTCGGCAGAAGCGGAAGAAAAAGTATCTGTCAACGGAAAAAACAAAAAATCTTTCCGTCTGACGGTAGATGAACAGGAAATGCAGACCGTCCGGTTTATTTTTCAGGAATATCTTAAAAATCAGTCCTTAATGGGAATCGTCAAATATTTTCTGAGCCGCGGCATACAGACAAAGCGGGGCAATGAATATACCACAACCGCTATCCGGGACATTCTGACAAATCCCGTATACTGTACAGCAGACAGGGAAGCTTATGATTATTTCTGGAATCTGGGCTGCCAGGTATGTATGGAACAGGAAGAGGCAGATGGAACATACGGACTGATTGCCTATGCGAAAACTTCTTCCACCCAGTATAAGAATAAAAATAATTCACCGGAAAAATGGATTGTAGCGAAAGGAAGGCATCCAGGAATTATATCCGGGCAGGACTTTTCCAAAATCCAGAATCTTCTGGCAAAAAACAGTTCCAGGGGAGAAGGATGGCACAAGCCTCAGAATCCCGTAGCTTTGCTTTCAGGAATTTTGCATTGTTCCTGCGGACACCTGATGCGCCCGAAATATTATTCAGCCAAACAGGTAACAGAAACAGGGGAACGGAAATTTTCCTATCTCTGCCCGTATAAAGACATGACCCACGGGGAGAAATGCTCCGTACCAAATGTACAGGGAAATACACTGGATGAACTGGTGTGCAGGGAAGTGCTGCGGTATACGGAGGAAAATTCCGATATCCATCGTATGCTTAAGGAAGCTATGGAAAGAATGGATGACACAAAAGAAGAGACAGTCACTGGGGCAGACCTGTTGGAGCAGGAAATACAGAAACGGAAAAAAGAAATACAGAACCTTATTTCTGTCCTGGCAAAATCCGGCGGTGAGGAAGATTTTATTCAGCAGATAGAAAAGGAAATCCGAAAGCTGAATGAAGAATGTGCATCCCTGGAAAGAGAACGCGCAGAATCAGGGGAAGAGGGGAAAAATATTCAGGGGGACAGACAGCAGATGGAGGTTCTCTTAGAACAGCTTTCCGGCTTCCGCAGACTTTTTGATACCTTAACCGTACCGGAAAAGCGGGAATATCTGCGGATGATTCTGGATAAAGTTGTCTGGGACGGAGAAGAAGCCCATATTTTTATCTATGGCAGCCATTGATGAAGCAAGAATCAGCAGATATCAGTGGCTGCCGCGTAATTTGTTTCCCCTGCAGAACCATCCCATTGCCGCACCCGCTAGGCCCCACAACCGCCAGGAAATCCCCTTTATGAACCGTAAAATTTATATTGGATAAAGCAGGCGTTTCGCCCTGCATGGTATGATAGGAATAACCCACATGGCTGATTTCCATTAATTTTTCCATAAAGTTCTCCTTATTAGTACTTATTGATATTGTATGATTCGGAGATGGAAAGGGTGCTTTTTACAGAATCAGTCCCAGGGGTGGAGTAATATATGAATATTTAAATGAACTGGCTTATACGGCCAGGCCGGGTTCCAACGGACTTATTTTCTTTCCGTATCTTTTAGGAGAACGGGCGCCGCTCTGGAATGATTATGCTAAGGGAATGTTCATCGGATTACGTATGGATATGGAACGGAATGAGCTGACCCGATCGGTGTTTGAGGGAACGTCATTTGCCCTGAAGCATGTGATGGAAACCGTAAAGAAGGAGGGGGCAAAAGCGGAAATCTTAAGAATCTGCGGAGGCGGCGCAAAGAGCAGAGTATGGAATCAGATTAAGGCGGCAGTGCTGGATATGCCGGTGCATGTGCTCAGCCCGGAATCCGGCGACGTGCCCGTTGGCGACGCCATGATTGCAGGGCATAAAGCAGGCGTATTTGAGAATTTGGCAGAGACAGCTGCAAAAATCATCAAAGTTCAGGAGATTATAGAACCGAATCCGGAGTGGGTGAAGCAGTATCAGGAGCTTTACCCTTATTATGTAAATATGTACCGGCATCTGGATACGGATTTGAAAGAGGTGCAATTTTGGTTCGGATCAAGCATTCTGTATTTTTCCTAAATCATTAGGAAATAAGGGAATTGAGAGGAAGCAAAGCTGAGGATTATAGTTTAACCGCCGGAGTAATAAAAATCAGAATAAAGTCTGCCGGATACTGTTTTTTGTTGTATAATGTATTTGGCATATGGGTGACTTTCCTGTGCAGGACAATACTGCGTCAGAAAACCCTGTGCAGGAAAGGAGATCCGATGAAATACCAGTGTTTAATCATAGATGATGAAAAAATGCTTGCGGACAGCACGGCAGAATATTTTAATTTATTTGGAGTAAAAACAACAGCTGTTTACAGTGCAAAAGAAACCCGCTGTTTTCTGCAGGAGCATACGGCGGAGCTTCTGCTGTTGGATATCAATCTGGGGGATGAAAGCGGATTTGTGCTGTGCAGGGAGCTGCGGGAGCAGACAGATATCCCGATTCTTTTTATATCTGCAAGAACAAGCGACGACGACAAAATCGCCGCCTTGAATATCGGCGGTGATGATTATATTCAAAAGCCCTGTTCCCTGGGAGTTTTACTGGCCAAGGTTCAGGCAGTTTTAAAGCGTTACGGGGGAGGAAGAGAGGAGAATTACTCAGATCACAGGCTGAATTTTGACGCTTTGGGGCAGAGCCTTCTGGTAAACGGAAACAAGGTGAAAGTAACGATGATGGAATTCCGGCTTTTGGCATATCTGATTCAAAACCGTGACAGAGTGGTGTCCAAGCAGGAGCTTTTTGAACATGTCTGGGCAGATAAATTCACCGGAGACGGAACGCTGAACGTTCACATCCGAAGAATCCGCGAAGCCATTGAGGTGAATCCGAATCAGCCGGAATACATTGTCACTTACTGGGGGAAGGGCTACCGGTTTGAGGGAGGCGGCAGATGAAAAAGCACAGGTTTATTTTTGTAATTCTGCTGACTTTTTTGCTGGAAGCGGCAGTTGTGTTTAAGTTTATGGGAGGAAATGCAGAAGCGTCCCAGGATGTGGTGGCTGTCAATAAAATTGTGAAAACAGTGGAACAAAACTGGGAGCGTCTTGCAGCGTCTCCGGAATATGCAGAAAGCCATTCAGACCCGGAGAGAGCCCAAAGCAGTCAGGCGTCCTCCGGGTCATTGGACTATACAGTGATTGACTGCCGGGGGAAAGTGTTATACAAAACCAGAGAACATTTAAGCGAAACCATAAGCCAGGCGGTTTCACACAGAGACACCATACTGGAGGTGGAAAAGTCCGGGGCAGCAGTGGGAAAAGTTATCATCTATAATTCACAGGACGCGGATGCTGCGGCAGGAAAACGTCGTGCCGCCCTGGGTCTTATGATGCTTATGCTGATTCAGTCTCTGTGCCTTGCAGGCTTTGCGGCAGGTCTTTATGGAACATTGGTAAAACCCTTCCGCAAATTGGAAGAATTTGCAGAACGGATTGCCGGAGGGAATCTGGATATTCCTCTGGAAATGGACAGGCAGAATTTGTTCGGCGCATTTACGGAAAGCTTTGATCTGATGCGCGCAGAATTAAAAAAAGCCAGGCTGGCCGAAGCAGAGGCAAATGCCGGGAAAAAGGAACTGGTGGCCAAATTGTCCCATGATATCAAAACGCCGGTGGCAAGCATAAAAGCTGCGTCCGAAGTGGGATTTGCCCTTGCAGAAAGTGAGAGGATGCGGGAAAACTACAGGCAGATTATTCAAAAAGCCGACCAGATTAACAGTCTGGTTACGAACCTGTTTACCGCAACGCTTAAGGAGCTTAAGGAGCTTACCGTCACCTCTGAGGATATGGAGAGCAGCGAGATTAAGCGTCTGCTGGAGAATGCAGACTATCTTCACCGGGCTTTGATTCCGGCCATTCCGCCCTGCCTGGTTTTGGCAGACAGGCTCAGACTGCAGCAGGTCTTTGACAATATTTTTGCAAATTCCTATAAATATACAGACACATCCATTTGGGTGCGGGCGGAGAAAGCCGGCGGCCTGCTGACTGTAGAACTGGAGGATAACGGCGGCGGCCTGCCTGCGGAAGAAATTTTCTTTATCAAAGAGAAATTCCGACGGGGAAGCAATGCAAAAGCGGTGGAAGGAGCGGGGCTTGGACTGTTTATTTCCGATTGCTTTATGGAGGCCATGAATGGAGCTCTGACAGTGGAAAACGGAGAGCGGGGACTTAAGGTGAGGGTGTCTGTGCCGCTGAGCGGTGGAATTTGCAGTGAGAACTGATATAAAAAATTTGTAACGTTTATATATGGAAAAATAACCATTGAAAAGAATATAATAAGCAAGTTAAAAAGAGCGGAACTTTCCACCGCTCTTTTCTTATATGCCATTTTGGGATTCTCCGATATAAAATTTAAGAAACCGTTAAGGTTTCCCTAAAGACATTTAAGATCTGGAAAAATAAAATAAAGTTTAGTATTGCAGCAAACCATATGTTTTATGAAAGGAGTTTCCCATGAAAACAATAATTTTTAAAACAGAAAACCTAAGCAAATCCTTCTCCAGCGGAGGAGTCCTGCAGCATGTGCTGAAAAATATTGATCTGGAGCTGTACCAGGGGGACTTTACGGTGATTATGGGGGCAAGCGGAGCCGGGAAATCCACACTTTTGTATGCCCTTTCAGGAATGGATACCCCGACCCTGGGAACCATTCGGTTCGGCGGGCAGGTGATTTCTGATTTAAGCCAGGACGGGCTTTCCGTATTTCGGAGAGAACACTGCGGATTTGTATTTCAGCAGATTTATCTGATTGACAGCATGAGCGTATTGGACAACGTGCTTTGCGCAGGGCTTTTGGTCAGCAGAGATAAAAAGAAGCTGCTTGGGCGGGCCAGGGAATTATTTCAGGCAGTGGGCATTTCAGAGGAAACCCAGAAGAAATTTCCCACGCAGCTTTCCGGCGGAGAAGCCCAGCGCGTGGGAATTGTCCGGGCTTTAATTAATGCTCCGGACGTCTTATTCGCCGATGAACCCACCGGGGCCTTAAATTCCAAAACAGGGCTGGATGTTCTGGATACTTTAACCAGATTTAACGAGCAGGGACAGAGTGTGGTAATGGTAACCCATGACATGCGCTCCGCCCGCAGAGGCAGCCGCATTTTATATTTAAAGGACGGCGTGGTTTTAGGAGAATGCAATCTGGGCAGATATGTACACGGCGATGAAGAAAGGCACAGAAAACTGTCTGCATTTCTTGGGGAAATGGGGTGGTAAGCATGAGAAAAAGTTTCTTTCTGATCCGTTCCAACCTGCGCAGGGCAAAAGGGCAGACGGCAGCGGAAATTGCGTTGATTTTTCTGGCGGCGGGAATGATGAATCTGTGGCTGATGTTAAGCCTGGATTATAAGCAGAATTTTGAGCGGTGGCACCAGCGTTTGAATGGGGAACATGTGACCGTGTGTGTGAGCCGTGCTCCTGCAGCGGAAGAAGCTGAACCGGATAAAAATTCTGATGAAATGAAGCAATACATTACGGAAGTATTAAAACAGGATACACGCACTTCGGAATTTTGCATGGATGATGTGATGTGCTCCGAGGGAAAGCTTCAGTATAATGGCGGAGAGGCAGTCACTAACTTTATTATGATGAAAAAAGATGACGCCCTGAAGCGTCCGGTCGGCAGAGTGGAGCTTATAGAGGACAGCCAATTTACAGAGGGCATTTATCTTCCCATGATCTATAAAACAGGAGATATTGCAGTGGGAACAATGGCAGAGCTGACCATCGGAAAACATAAGGTAAGCAGCCGGGTATGCGGCTTTTTCAACAGTGTGATGACAGGCTCTCATAACTGCGGGATGTGTGAAATTCTGATGACGGAGCAGACTTATCAGGAATGGAAGAACAAAGGATATGCGCCGGATTTTGCTCTGGTTTCGGTACGGATTTCAGACAAAGAGGAAAGTGAAGCCTTTGAAACCATGCTGAACCATGCCGTATCTGCCAGGTATCCGGAGGCATTTACCATTAGTAATTCCTATACGCTGGTTTCCCAGTCGCGCTATATTTCCCAGATGATTTGCTCCTCCGTTGTCAGCGCCATGGCCTTTTTTGTGCTGCTGATTGTACTGGCAGTGGTATCTTCCAACATTATCAATTATATTCAGGAAAATATGAAGAATCTGGGGGTATGGAAAGCCATCGGCTATCAGAGCAGACAATTGATCGGCATGCTGATGCTGCAGTTTCTGGCCATTGCAGGTTTTGCCGCGGTTCTGGGAGCGGCGATGTCTTATGTTCTGTTTCCAGGGGTGAATGATATGATGGTTTCCCAGACAGGCATTCCCTATGAAATTCATATTCTGCCGGAGCCGTTGCTGCTGACACTGGCCGTTGTATGCAGCGCTGTTGCGTTGACTGTCTGGCTGTCTGCCCGCAGAATCCGGAAAATTCCTCCCATTGACGCGCTCCGCCAGGGAATACAGACCCACAGCTTTCGGCGCAGCCGCATTCCCCTGGAAAAAACCAGAGCGCCCTTAAATGCAGCGCTTTCTCTAAAGACAGCCCTGTCAGGGATGAAATATAATCTTACCATTTGCGTTACCATGCTGCTGCTGTCTCTGATGCTGGTATTTTCCGGGCTGATGCTGGAAAATGTAATTGTGGATATTACGTATTTTCTCAATCTGGTGGTAGGAGAAATGGCAGATACCTGCATTAATATTAATATAGATGCAGAAGAGGAATTTTTACGGGAAATGAAAAAAGACAGCCGGGTGGAAAAAGTCTACCTGTACCATACCGAAAAAGTGGAGCATGTGGGCGGTGTGGAACTGCTTGTCAATATCTGCGGCGACTTTTCCCAGGTAAACAATCAGGAGGTTGTGATTGAGGGCCGGTTTCCGGAATTTGACAATGAAATAGCCGTCGCTGCCAAATACGCCGGAGAGCAGGGCTGTAAAATTGGCGATGAAATCAGGATGAATCTGGGAGAACAGGAAGAGACTTATATTATTTCCGGTTTGACGCAGATTTCCAATAATCTGGGGAAGGACTGTCTTTTAACCCGGAAGGGGTATGAGCGGATGGGTGATCTTTCCGCATTGAGTTACTTTATCAACCTTACTGAAAGCACAGACACAGAGGACTTTAATAAAGAAGTGAGCAGGCGTATGGGCAGCAAGGTTATCCAGACACGGAATATTTCTGAGATTATCTATGGAATTTCAGCGGTATATGTTTCTCTGCTGACCGTGATTGTGGCTGCAGTTCTGCTGATCAGCCTTCTGATTACCGTGTTTGTGATGTACCTGCTGGTGCGGGCCATGCTCAGCAGTAAGAAGAGAGAATACGGCATTTTAAAATCACTGGGCTTTACCACCGCTCAGCTTATGGTTCAGACAGCCTTAAGTTTTATGCCTGCGGTAATCATTTCTTCTATTGCAGGTCTTATCATAAACAGCTTTTTGATCAATCCGCTGATGGCAGTGTTTTTACGGGACATTGGGATAGTCACCTGTACCTTCCGGATACCAGTGGGATTTATCGCGGCTGCAGGGGCGGGACTGGTGGTATTTGCCTTTGGGGCAGCCTGCCTGATGTCTCTGCGCATTAAAAAAATTGTGCCCAGATCCCTGTTGGTAAATGATTGATGGGAGCTGCTGCGTCATCTTTTGCAGAAATCCATCGGACGATTGGAGGATGTTGGTAATTATAAAGAAATTATTAAATCGGAAAAATACTATTGACAATAAAAAACGTTAGTGCTATTTTAAGTACATAGATGTTAGCACTCCTACAAGCTGAGTGCTAACAAAAGAAAAAGAACAGGGCGCAGGAGGTCAGGGATGCAGGAGCTGGATGAAAGAAAAAGAAAAATATTAAACGCAATCATCCGGAATTATCTGGATACCGGAGAGCCGGTAGGTTCCAGAACCATTTCCAAATATTCGGATCTGAACTTAAGCTCGGCCACCATACGCAATGAAATGTCGGATTTGGAAGAACTGGGATATATTTTACAGCCCCATACCTCCGCAGGCCGGATTCCTTCTGACCAGGGCTATCGGTTTTATGTAGACAATCTGATGCGGGAAAAGGATCAGGAAGTCACAGAGATGAAAGAGTTCATGATTGAACACACCGAGCGGATGGAGCAGGTATTGCAGCAGATGGCAAAGATGCTTGCGGCAAACACCAATTACACCGCCATGATTACTTCTCCTTCTTACCATAAGAATAAGGTGAAATTCCTGCAGCTGTCCCAGGTGGATGAAGAGCAGCTTCTGGCTGTGATTGTAATGGAAGGCAATCTGGTAAAGAATAAGATGATTTCCACCAGGGAAGCCTTAGATAATGAGACATTGCTGAAGCTGAATATCCTGTTAAACACCAGCTTGAACGGGCTGTCGGCAGAAGAAATCAACCTGGGCACCATTGCGAAGCTCAAAGAGCAGGCGGGCATTCACAGCAACATCGTCAGCGATGTGCTGGACGCGCTGGCAGGAGCCATTCAGGAGGATGAAGAACTGGAGATTTATACCAGCGGAACTACGAATATTTTAAAATATCCTGAATTAAGCGATTCCCAGAAGGCAAGGGAGCTTCTGGACGCTTTTGAAGAGAAGAAGCAGTTAGTCAGCCTGGTCAATGAAAGCCTGTCCTCGCATGAGGAAACCGGAATTCAGGTATATATCGGCTCAGAATCCCCCATCCAGAATATGAAGGACTGCAGTGTGGTAACGGCAACATACCAGTTGGGAGAAGGGATGACAGGCACCATCGGGATTATCGGCCCCAAGCGTATGGATTATGAAAATGTGATGGATAATCTGAAAACATTAAAAGTCCAGCTTGACGCTGTATTTCGTAAGCCGCGGAAAACATAGACAAAGACACATACCATATTCGAAAATTCTGAATAATAGAAAGGTGAGCAGATATGGCAGAACAGAAAGAAATGGAAACAATGGAAAGCCAGGAGACAGAAAACATGGAGCCGGAAGAGGCAATGGATACGCCGGGGACTCCCGACGGGGAATGCGAAGATGCCTGTCCGCCGGAAAATGAAGAAACAGAAGAGGCTTCGGGAGATGTTTCAGAGGAGGAATCCGAAGAAGAACAGACCTCCAAAGAGACGCAGGGAGAAGAGAAGAAAGGCTTTTTTAAGAAGAAAGAAAAGAAGAATAAGCAGGAAGAAAAAATTGCAGAGCTGACCGACCGGGTTCAGCGGCAGATGGCAGAATTTGACAATTTCCGCAAACGGACGGAGAAGGAAAAAACCCAGATGTTTGAAGTAGGGGCAAAAAGCGTCATTGAGAAGATTCTTCCGGTGGTGGACAATTTTGAACGGGGATTATCCGCTGTTCCCGAAGAAGCAAAGGAAGATCCCTTTGTACAGGGAATGGATAAGATATATAAGCAGTTAATGACAGAGTTAGAAAACCTGGAAGTAAAGCCCATTGAAGCGGTGGGGTCAGAGTTTAATCCGGAATTCCACAACGCAGTGATGCAGGTGGAAAGCGAAGAATACGAATCCGGAATTGTGGCCCAGGAGCTGCAGAAAGGGTATATGTACCGGGAGAGCGTGGTAAGGCACAGCATGGTGGCTGTGGTGCAGTAACAGCATAAATCCACGCGGTATTTCGCAATACGGCGCAGCCGTTTTTTATAATAAATTTAGCAGACAATGTAAAGTTTATATTTATGAGGAGGTCTCTATTATGAGCAAAATTATTGGTATCGACTTAGGAACAACAAATAGCTGTGTGGCAGTTATGGAAGGTGGTAAACCTGTGGTTATCGCCAATACAGAAGGAGCAAGGACAACACCGTCCGTTGTGGCGTTTACCAAAACAGGAGAAAGATTAGTGGGAGAGCCGGCAAAACGTCAGGCAGTGACCAACGCAGAAAAGACGATTTCTTCCATCAAGAGGGAAATGGGTACAGACCACAAGCGGTCTATTGATGAGAAGAATTATTCTCCCCAGGAAATTTCCGCAATGATTCTGCAGAAATTAAAAGCGGACGCAGAAAACTACCTGGGAGAAAAAGTAACAGATGCAGTTATTACCGTTCCGGCATATTTCAACGATGCACAGCGTCAGGCAACCAAGGATGCAGGTAAAATTGCAGGAATGGACGTAAAGCGTATTATCAACGAGCCTACAGCGGCAGCTCTTGCCTACGGCCTTGACAATGAAAAAGAACAGAAAATCATGGTATACGATTTAGGCGGCGGAACGTTCGACGTTTCCATTATTGAAATCGGAGAAGGCGTAATCGAAGTATTGTCCACATCCGGCGACAACCGTCTGGGCGGAGATGATTTCGACCAGAAGATTACAGATTATATGCTGGCAGAATTTAAGAAAACAGAAGGCATTGACCTTTCCAATGACAAGATGGCATTGCAGAGATTAAAAGAAGCGGCAGAGAAGGCGAAGAAAGAACTTTCTTCCGCAACCACAACCAACATTAACCTGCCCTTCATTACTGCAACCGCAGAAGGCCCGAAGCATTTCGACATGAACCTGACCAGAGCGAAATTTGACGAGCTGACCCATGATTTGGTAGAACGGACTGCAATTCCGGTGCAGAATGCGTTAAAGGACGCAGGACTTACCGCTTCTGAACTGGGGCAGGTATTACTGGTAGGCGGTTCCACACGTATCCCGGCTGTCCAGGATAAAGTAAAACAGATCACCGGCAAAGAGCCCAGCAAATCCCTGAATCCGGATGAATGCGTGGCATTGGGAGCTTCCATTCAGGGCGGTAAATTAGCCGGAGACGCAGGCGCAGGCGAAATCCTTCTTCTGGACGTAACTCCGCTGTCTCTGTCCATTGAGACTATGGGCGGCGTTGCAACCAGGCTGATTGAAAGAAATACAACGATTCCTACCAAGAAGAGCCAGATTTTCTCCACCGCAGCAGATAACCAGACCGCAGTTGACATCAACGTGGTACAGGGTGAGCGTCAGTTTGTAAGAGACAATAAATCCTTAGGCCAGTTCCGTTTGGATGGAATTCCGCCTGCAAGACGCGGCGTTCCTCAGATTGAAGTTACCTTTGACATTGACGCCAACGGTATTGTAAACGTATCTGCAAAAGACCTGGGAACCGGAAAAGAACAGCATATTACCATTACCGCAGGCTCCAATATGTCTGATGCAGACATTGAAAAGGCAGTGAAAGAAGCGGCAGAATTCGAAGCTCAGGATAAGAAGAGAAAAGAAGCTATCGACACCAGAAACGATGCAGATTCCTTCGTATTCCAGACAGAAAATGCATTGAAAGAAGTCGGCGATAATCTGGACGCAGCCGATAAGGCGGCAGTGGAAGCAGACCTGAATGCACTGAAAGCCCTGGTAGAAGCACATCAGAATGCAGAAGAGATGACAGACGATCAGGTAGGCGAGATGAAAGCAGCCAAAGAAAAACTGATGGAAAGCGCGCAGAAGGTATTTGCAAAGATGTATGAGAATGCACAGGCAGCCCAGGGCGCAGCAGGCGCAGGCCCGGCTCCTGATATGGGAAATGCATCTTACAGCAGCGCAGACGACGATGTAGTAGACGCAGATTATAAGGAAGTATAATCATGGCAGAACAGAAAAGAGATTACTATGAAGTCCTTGGAGTGGACAGAAATGCAGACGATGCGGCCATTAAGAAAGCATACCGTCAGCTTGCCAAGAAATATCACCCGGATACAAATCCGGGTGATGCTGAGGCTGAGAAAAAATTTAAAGAAGCTTCCGAGGCTTATGCTGTCTTAAGCGATCCGGACAAAAAACGCCAGTATGACCAGTTCGGACACGCAGCTTTCGACGGCGGTATGGGCGGCGGAGGCGGCTTTGATTTCTCCGGCATGGATATGGGGGATATTTTCGGCGACATTTTCGGCGATTTATTCGGCGGCGGTTCCAGGCGGCGTTCCGCCAATAACGGCCCCATGAAAGGCGCAAACCTCCGGGCGGCTGTGCGGATTTCATTTGAAGAAGCGGCTTTTGGCTGCGAAAAAGAAATCGAAATTACCTTAAAAGACGAATGCCAGACCTGCCATACCACAGGAGCCAAGCTGGGAACCTCGCCGGAGACCTGTACCAAGTGCGGCGGAAAAGGAAAAGTAGTATACACCCAGCAGTCATTTCTGGGAATGGTTCAGAATGTGCAGACCTGTCCGGACTGCCACGGAACCGGTAAGATTATCAAGGAAAAATGTCCGGACTGCCGGGGAACCGGGTATATTGCAAAGCGCAAGAAAATCAAAGTCTCCATTCCGGCAGGAATTGACAACGGCCAGAGCGTCCGCATCCGGGAAAAAGGAGAACCGGGCGCCAACGGCGGGCCCAGAGGCGATTTACTGGTAGAGGTAAATGTCAGCAGACACCCGATTTTCCAGAGACAGGATATGAACATATATTCCACCGCGCCTATTTCCTTTGCCCAGGCGGCATTGGGCGGCGAAGTGCGGATCAGCACCATTGACGGGGATATCCTCTATGACGTGAAGCCGGGAACCCAGACAGACACCAGAATCCGCTTAAAAGGCAAGGGCATCCCTTCCTTAAGAAATTCTTCCATCCGGGGCGATCACTATGTAACCCTGGTGGTTCAGGTGCCTACAGGCTTGAACGAAGAGGCAAAAGAAGCGCTGCGCAGGTTTGACGAAGCCAGCGGCCAGTCTTTAAAGAAGCAGAACGGAGCGGCCCATACAGAGAAGCATGGAAAGAAAAAAGGGTTTATGGGGAAGATTAAGGAGTCCCTGGAAGATATGTAAGCTTGGGCAATTTCAGGAAGTTTTGAAAAAACAGGATCAAAGATATAAAAAGCTGAGGAGAAATCCCCGGCTTTTTGCTGTTTTATAAGGCGTTTAGCGTTGACAATCGAACATACATATGGTAGTATGAGCCTAACAGCAGACAGCGTTGCTGTCCATCTATAAAAAGCAGGAGATAATGAACAAATGAGCCGATATGACAAGATACGTTCCGATATTTTATCTGGTAAATGCGATAAGAATATATCAGAGACAGATATGAGATTTTTTCTGGATAAGATCGGTGCAGTGAACAGAAGGACGAATGGCTCTCACATACAATATACCATAGACAATATTCCGGAATTGATAAATATTCAGCCTAAAAATGGAAAGATTAAACCTTATCAGGTAAAGGAAATCAGGAATAGGTGAATTGAAAAAGTAAATTCCACTTTGTAAGATTAAATTCCGCTTTGAAAAAGTAAATTCAATAGGAATACAGAAAAAAAGAGATTTCATATAGAAAA